>CALDOC010000286.1 GCA_937914675.1 uncultured Sulfurimonas sp. | reverse complement strand
TTATGTCTCCCGTCTGCGATGAGCTTTGAGAATCCGCCGACATGAAGATGTTTCTCTGTAACCCTAGCTTGCTAATCTCTCCTATAATCTTATCGCTAAGCAATCCATAACTAAAATCGGAAAAGATAATGAGGTCTATCTCATCCACGCAGTTTTTCACCTCGGAAAGTATCTGATTTTCAATGTCTTTAGAGACGCCATGTTGCTTGAGATGGTTCACTCTTAACAGCGTTTTGTTGTGAGCGCGAAATCTCTGCTTAAGCGTGGTTGGACGAGTGTTGTCGCAAAAGAGAGACGCGTTTATCTTTAAAGCTTCCAAACCCTCTTTTACGTACTCTCTGTTCTCGTCTTCTCCAACGATGGAGATAAACTTCACGCTCGCGCCTAAAGTTTTCGCGTGAGAAGCGACTATGGCGGCGCCGCCTATAAACTTGTTGGTGGCGATTGGGCTGACGACAATAGTCGGGTCCTCTTGGCTCATGCCCAACGCTTCGCACGTGACGTACTCGTCCACGATGGTGTCGCCAATGACGAGAACTCTCAAAGAGGCGAATTTTTCCACAATCTCTTTTAAAGCGTCGAGTTTTATCTCATGTCGCTTGAGATAATTGGCGCTATGGCGAACGTTGTCGCTCAGTGATAAAAACTCTCGTTTTAGCAAGTCCATGGATGAAAATCCAATTTCGCCCGAACTAAAAAGAAGCTTGCCTCCATAGGCCTTTATCACTTCAAGCTCAGGGTTCTCTTTGCTCTCATGCTCCTTACCCTTGACGACTATGTCCGGTTTATGAGTTTTGACGTACTCGATGGCGGGTATCTCCAAGATAAAAGCCTCGTCAACGTAACTCGTCGCCTTGATGGACTCCAAACGAATATCTTGACTTATGCCCTTGTCGCTAATCTTATCGCTGTTTACACCAACGGTTAAGTGGTTGCCACTCTCTTTTGCGAACTTTAAAAGTCTTAGGTGTCCCGGATGGAGCACGTTAAAGTCTCCGTATACAAATACTTTTTTCATAGTTCGCTCTTTAGGTAAATAAATTTTAAATTTGGATAACGATCGCTTACTTGAAGATATAGTTTTTTTGAATAAGGAACCAATACCTCAATATTTGGTTCTAACTCCAATGGGTGAATGATTTTTTTATCAAATAATTTTTTACCAACTTTATTTTTATTTTCATCAAGAAAACACTCGATATTAAAGTCCAAATAGGTCGCGCAAAAAAGAGCCGATGGAGACGCGCCAAATATTGCTATTTTATTTTTAAAACGCAAACCATCAAGTAAATCGGAAAAAACTTTTTTATTTACATCTTTTGTATTAAAAAACTCACTATTGTCTAGCGGTATCTCTTTGTTTGAAGCGATAACTGTAATTTCTCTATAAATCTGATTTTTTGTAAAACTAACAAACGCAAAATGCCGTTTTAAAATTTGATATATTGATTTTCTTGTAAAATGAGAAACATGGTCTATTGTGAAAACGTCAAATATGTTTTCATCTATATTTGGAACCTGCAAAAGTAAAATTCCATCTTTTTTTAAAGCGGTTTTCATTTCAATTAAAAATTTATTTAAGTCTATAATATGTTCAAATACATGTATGGCGGACACTATGTCGAAGTAGTTAGAATAGAGTTCATTTTTATTAAAAAGAAAAAAAAATTTAAAATTTTTCAATTCGTCTAAATGATTGTTTAAACTTATCTTTATGTCTTGCGCGTATAAATCCCAATCATAAACTTTTGAAAATTCTTCTAAAAAAACGCCTGTTCCCGTTCCTATGTCTAAAATATTTCCTTTATTTGAGACCATTTGAGATATATTGTTTACAATGGATTTTGAGCGGTTGCTGGCGTCAAATTTCTCTTCCTCTTTCCCATCGGTCAGATAATACGCGCTATATTCATGATAAATATTTTCTATGGTTTTAAGTAAAGATTTATCTATCTTTTTTTGTATGTGAGAACAACTATCGCATCGTAAAAGTTGAAATTTTTGATTTACAATCTTGTTATCGGAACTTACGACTTTGCCAGCGGTATAGTTGAGCAACTCCGTCAATTCTTCTTGAGCGCATACGAGACATTTTTCACTCATTAAACGTCACTTTGCCTGATAAAACTTATATAGGACTGCCCTCTTCCAAACGCCGAGTTAAAAAACCTCATATTCTTGATTTTTTCGGAAGTTAAGCCACTCTGTAAAACTTCAATGACTTCATCAATACTCAAAATTGTTATATCTTCAAAACTTGAACTCAAATTTAACTTTATATTCTCTAATATTTTTATTATGTTTATTACGGCGTCTTTATCTTTCACAGCTTGTATAAACTCTAAGCAATATTCTCCTAGCTCAATATTTGCTTCGACCGCTCTCTCTGTTTGGGAACTTCTTCTATCAAAAAGAGTATGCCATTTTTCAAGACATTGCTTTTGATATGCATGATTGTACTCTTTAACGTTAGTAGGTAATTCTTTATACCATGCGTAATTCGTAAAAATGTCTGGCGAACTCCCAAGTACGTAAAAATCATCACTAAAAAGCTCTATCGCATGTTGTAACGTGAGAGTATGTTCAAGCACCGCGTCGCCAATTAAATTATCTAAACACCAATCGCTATAACTTCTTGTCATGCCTTCTAAAGTCTCAAGATGTGAAGAGAAAGATTCAACGAGAATGTCGACTTGTTCATCTATCAGCAAATCTTTTATGAGTAAGTCCGCCATATATTTTCTTATTATCTCAAAAAACATTGATACATGATCGGCTGTCGTCATGATAAATATTCCATCATTCCTAATTAATGGTTTAATCATATTAATAAACTCGTCTTTTTGAGTAAGTCCAGGGATAAGACCTTCGCACATCACAACGTCATATTTGTCATTTGGTTTAAAATCTTCAAACATGCCAGAGAACATATAAATATTTCCCTTGTCAATCTCTTTAAAGTTGTTTTTTAGTTCATTAAAACCTGTCGTATTTGGCTCTATTAACGTATATGTTTTTGGTTCGTACGTATACGTAACAAGAGCGTTATATCCACCTCCGGGTCCTATTTCTAAAATATCTTTATTCTCAAACGCAAGTGGCGTGACCGACAACTGTCTATATAAATTATTTCTTCTCTTTATATGCTCTTTAAAGTTTTCAATATTTTGGACAACTGGCGAAATTTTATATTTTTCATAAAATTTTAAATACTCGTTCACTATACCCCTCCTTGAAGATTAATTAACGATCCTGTCGCGTACATGCTATCTATTTCACAAACAGCGGATATGTATGGGACTAACTGTTGCGGTCTGCTAAACTCTTTTAATGGCGTTTCTTGAACTCTTTTGTTAAAGTATTCAGGATTGTTTAACTCTTTGTCCTTCCAATCACTCGTCTCATGCATGATAATATTTGGGAGTATCGCGCATATCATAATCTTCTCTAAAGCGTAGCGTCTTGCCATGTTTTTAACATAAACGTTCAGTGCCGCCTTACTCATGACGTAACAAGGCGAAGCGTTTCCCGTCGTTGACGCTGATGAACTAATGTGTATAATCTTTCGTATCTCTTGTAAATCTTTAAACTTCTCTATAAAATAGTTGTTAATCACTATGGAAATATTAAGATTTAGGTGCATTGTTTGACTGAGCACATCCAAGTTAATTGGATGCTCGTCGCCACTGATCTTTCCACCAAGAGAGTGAATGATGACGTTTGGTAAAAGATTATGGAGCGTAAAAAAACTATCTAACTCTGATTGTAGATTCTCTTTTGTAAGGTCAAAGCAAAATATATAATGCAACTCTTTATTACACAGTCTCTCTTTTGCTTTTTCTAATTTCACTCTATCTCTACCGTTTAAGACAATAATATAATCTTTTTTGGATAAATCAAGCGCTATTGCAAAACCAAAAGCGCCACTAGACGCCGTAACGAAAGCTATCTTTTTCACACTAAACAAAGTCTAAATGTTCTACGTCTAGATAATCAAGTATCATCTTATTTTTATCATTTACCGCGCAATGATTGTTGCAATGGCATGATGGATTTATCTTAAAAAACTTATTTTTGTCATTAAACCAAAATTCTTTGAAACTAATCTCTTTTATACTGCCAAGTAAGCCATTGTCCAAATTATAAGCTTTATCATGACAAGGGTATATATTCATATCCGCGCCAATTACGGGATTTATCTGTGAATAAGGACACCAGTCGTATTCTTTTTCAAACTTGTCTTCAAGCAGGTGATAACTATCAAAGACCTCAAAGTTCGCATCTTCTAGTTCAAGCTTTACTTGATGGGACAACTCTTTGGCCTTGTCGTAAAATGGCTGATGATACTCATTGTTTTTACTACCATCGTTATCAACTATGCATGGAGATATTTTAATGCTATCCACGCCTATCTCTCTCATGAGTTTTGAAAACTCATAGATTTTAGTATAGTTTTTTTCATCGACTATAAAACTGATTCCAAGGTTGCATGTTCTATTTGGAAGGTTTGCGAATTTTCTCATATTCTCTACAATCCTACTAAACTCTCCAACTTTCACGCCTCTATACTCCGCGTAGCTCGCGTCATCGAATCCATCAATTGAAACTCTCAACCATGTCGCGTTATACGCAAAAAGCTCCGCTATTTCGCCACTTAGTCGGCTTGCGTTTGTAAGCGAAGCAAATGATATATTCGAATCGATAACTTTTTTGATTGTTTCAGTAAAGAATTTATATACAAATGGCTCTCCTCCACCGCTAAACGTCAAAGCCTTTACACCCATATCTTTACAATCATCCACTATTTCCATCATCTTCTCATAAGGAATGAAGTCTCTCTCAACCATGTCTTGTCCAAGCTGAAGATGTTCCACTTTATAGGCGCAATACCAACAGTCATGATTACACACGTTTGTAGGTTTTATTCTAATGTGTATGGGAGCTTTAATCTCACTCGCGCTTTTTGATAAACTATCTAGCTTCTCTTGATAATGAAATATTTTTAAATTCGAATACTTACTTGACATTTTTATTCCCTTTACTCAAAATAGATGAATTCATAATCACCGGTATAACCCCATTCGTCATACATCCATACCCACTCGTCAGGTCTAAAAAAACTTTCACAAGTTAAAGCCCAACATTCAAGATTAAATAGTTCAGCTTCGCTTCTGTAAGCCTCAACCATGATAAACTTATTTTTTCCAACTCGCTCAATCTCTTGAACCGCTTTCTTTAAATCGTATATTTTTAGATTATGTAAAGTGGTAAGTGAGATGACCAAATCAAACTCGTCATCTTTAAATGGATAAACGTCTTGCGCGTTATGCTGAAACAAGGATTTTTTAATCTCATCTTTTGCATTTTCTATGGCGTATAAAGAGTAGTCGAAACCAACTATGGTGGCGTTAGGGAGAAGTTCTTGCAGTTCAAAAAGCAAAAAAGCTTTTCCACATCCAACGTCAAGTATCTTACACCCATCTTTGAGGTCATACTCTCTGATTAAATCTAAGGCTATAGCCTTGTGTCTGCCATCGTACTTATAACCGCCATAACCATATTTTCTATCGCCATCCCAATAGTCATAGCCATACTCTTTAGATTTAATCATACAGTTGATTTTATCATCAACCATTCTGTCTATATACTTTCTTGAAGTCGCAGTATGAAGTTTTGTAACTATGTTTAAAAGACCAGCCATGTTTTATCCTCTTTGATTTTTATTATAGTATAATAATTTAAACAAAAGTTAGAATAAATCATAACTTTTTAGGGAGATTTACCAAATGAATAAAATTGACATAGTGTGTTTTGGAAATTGTCAAGCGATGCAAATAGCGCGTTATCTTGATGCTTACTTAGATAAAAACGTATATAACATTTATTTATTGTCAAACTATGATGAGACGTTTTCTTCTCATGAAACCGTTCGCGCCGTCTCTAACGCCGATTACATTATTTACCAACCGCTTAACCACACTTATGAAGACTTAAGTGAAGCGAACATTCGACAACTTGCGAAAGAAGACGCGAAATTTGTCGCTTTTCCATATATTTACAATGGAGGTCTCTACTCTTTAGAGACTGACGCGACAAAAATTATTGGCGAAGATACAATTTTAGAACTATTTAACTCTGGAGTTTCTAAAGAAAACATCATGGCTATGAGAGAAAGAGGTGAGATAAATTTTAATCTAAAAGAAAAATTTAACGAATCGCTCAACGTCATGAGACAAAGAGAAGAAAAGACGGACGTAAAACTATCTGATTTTATACAAAACAATTATCTTGAGGTACAACTCTTTCTAAGCCATAATCACCCTACAAACATACTATTTGATGAAGTTATTAGACAAATAAACGATATATTGGATTTAGGAATAGAGTTAAGTTCAAACACTTTCATCCCTCCTTTGTGCGAGACCGTCGCCCCAATCACTCGATTTGACAGACTTGAACATGGATACAAATGGTACCCATACAGATTTCACTCGTCCCATGCCAGTAACGTAATTATCGAACTTATCATATATAGGTACGTTATCAACTTGCTCAAAGAACAAAAAGTTATTGAAGGGATTTAAATCATTCCTTTGATTTTGCGTCCAATACTCTTACCGTCAATCTCATAATATTTTCTTAGATAATCTCTATTGCCTATTTTATGAATGTACTCATTTTTTAGACCAAATTTATATATCTTTTTATCAACCTTATCTCGTAACATCGTTCCGAAACCACCATTGATAAAATGCTCTTCAAGGGTAAAGACTTTATCAAAATCATTCAAAAAAACGTCCCAATTAAAATCACTCGTGAGCATTGGAACGCTTACAACGTTTATCTCTACAATCTCTAAAATCTTTGAAACTTCATCAGCGATTGAACCATGTAAAATCAAAATATGTTTAGAATTCGATTGATGTATAAAGATTGGTTTTGTGATATCTAGCTCATCTTTATGAATTTTTTCTTCACCATTTTTCGCGATTCTTATATAACTAGGTCTTTGACTCTTGTACGCGTACTTGAAACACTCTACCGCCTCGACGGGGTCGGCTGGTGAAAATATATCAAGGTTTGGCATGGTTGAAGCTAAAGTTATGTCTTCCACCACGTAGTGAGTCACTCCGGCGGGAGCGTACGTTATGCCGCTTCCCGTGCCTATCAAAATCATGGGCAACTCTTGATAACACACGTCGTTTCTCACAAACTCGTAAGGTCTCATGATGACGAAGGGAGCGATGTTGTAGTAAATCACCTTATGTCCCATGAGAGAGAGACCCGCGCCGAACCCAATGTCTAGTTGCTCATTTACCCCTGGATTTATAAACTGTTTTGAGTCTTTAAAATCATCCCAAACGCCAAGTCCGGCGTCTCCGGCTATGACAAAAAGAGTCTCATCGATTTTTGCGATTTTTTTTATCTCATTGGCTACGCTATTTCTCACTTGAAACCTCCTCTAACTCAGCAAAAGCTTTCTTTTTTATCTCGTCAGTCACCACAAAATAGTGCCAAATGAGTTCATCTTCCATGAAGCTCACGCCTTTTCCTTTGGTCGTGTCGCAGATAATCATTTTTGGTTTATCGCTTTGAACCTCCACGGCTTCTTTGATGGCTTGAGAGTCATGCCCGTCAACTCTTAACACTTTCCAGTTAAAAGCTTCAAACTTTTTGTCTATGGGCTCATAAGAGAGTATCTCATCGGCTCTACCATACCCTTGTAGATTATTTCTATCTATAAAAACCGTTAAATTGTCGAGCTTGAGATGTGGAGCGAGCATGGCGGCTTCCCATACGCTTCCCTCTTGCGACTCCCCGTCACCCATGAGTACGTAAACTTGTCTGTCGCTACTCTTTAGTTTTAAAGCGTGCGCGACACCTAAAGAGATAGGCAATCCATGCCCTAAACTTCCAGCGCTTATCTCTATGTACGGATTTGTAAGTCTGTCCGTATGAGCCGGCAGAGTTCCACCATTTTGATAATAACCCTCCATCTCCTCTTTACTCAACAAGCCTTTTTCATAGAGAGTGGCGTACAAAGCCATCGCTGAGTGCGCTTTTGAAAGTATGAAATAGTCTCTATTTTCGTACTCCTCCAAGTTTAATATCTCAAAATATAGAGTCGCTAAAATATCCGTACAACTCAAAGCCGAGCCTACGTGAGGAGATCCCGCAAGGTTCGCTATATGTAAAATATTTTTTCTAATGTTTGTGGCTATTTGTTTCAAGATAATCCTTATATAAAATTAACATGTTCAATTGAAGGGTTTTTCAACTCCCACAAGTAATTGTTGATTTGATGATGTCTGCAATTTGGCTGGCAACTGTTTTTTTCAATGCAATCATTTATGTGGTTGAGACTCTCTTGTTTTTTTACCGACGCCCAAATCTCTTTAAAACTATTTTGAAAAACGTTGCCCATAATTGTTTTTTTATCATATTGATGTGAAAAACAGCTATAAACGTCTCCATTTTCATCTATAAACACTATAAATTCTAAACCATAACATTTCGTATAGACTCTTTTGGAAGACAAGTTTTTCGTGCTTCTCACTAAAAAGTTAAAATTATCGCTATTGAGTTTTTCCGCTTCTTTAGACAAAGACTCTATGAACTCTTCGGAAATGACTTCCTTCACTTCAAATTCATTGTGAGAATGATCGTAGAAATGTTTCACGCTAAAATAATCAACGCCCAAATCCTTTAACCTTTGTCCATGTTCCAACGCGTACTCTTTATTTTCCGGGATTAGAACAAATTGCGAACCGATTGTAATGTCGCTTTTTAAGCGCGTCTTCGCCTCTTTTAGCTTCTTTATATTTTCAATGACTTTATGCCAGTCGTCACTTTTCGTCTGATGAACGTGAGCGTAATTTTCTTCGCTTCCCGCGTTAAAAGAAAATCGAATCCAAGTTAAATTTTTCGCTAAAATATCAAAATGTTCTTCTTTTAACAAAGCCCCGTTTGTGCTCATCGCCACGTCAAGACCTAAGCTTTTCGCCAACTGAATTGCTTCTATAGTGTCAACATGAAGAGTTGGCTCGCCATTTCCGGCGAATACGACCGATTTCACTCCAATCTCGGCAAGCTCCCTGACCAGTTCTAGTATTTTGCCCTTTTTAAATTTGCCCTCATGTCCGAGGTAATTGTAATGGCAAAACAAGCATTTATGATTACATATTCCAGTTGGGGAAATCTCCACATAGATTGGGGCTTCTAGTCTCCCCTCAAACATATCGGATATTTCTTTGGTATGATAGTTTATTTTATGCCCGTCAAGTAAATTCATTTTTTCTCTCCTAAACATTCAAACCAATCTTTAGTGGCCTCTTCTATGCTGCTCTCATCCCACACTGGAGCTTCTCTCCACTGCTCTATGTTTTCGAGCATGATTTTAACGCCATCTTCAAAACTAACTTTTGGCGTCCATCCAAGAACGGACTTTATCTTAGAAATGTCCGCGTACGTACTATCCGGTTCGCCTGGTCTTTTTGGGATGTATTGTCTTTTCCCACCAAGTAAATCGACCAAATGGTTAACGCTATAAGTGTTGTCGCTTCCAACGTTAAAAATCTCTTGTCTAATATCGCTTTGACTAGCCATGTAACAAGCTTCGACTATATCCGTCACGTATGTAAAATCTCTTGTTTGATTTCCATCTCCGACTATCGTTAAGGGTTTATTATTTAAAAGTTGAGCCAAAAATACCCCAAAAACAGCTCCATAAGTTCCACTAGTTCGATGTCGCACTCCATAAACGTTAAAAAACCTCATAGACACCACGGGCATGTCATATACTTGTCCCCAATGCATGACGTATTGCTCGCCAACCGTCTTTGTATGGGCGTAAGGATATTCTGGTTTTATGGGACTTGATTCTGGAGTAGGATAAATTTCTGGAATTCCATAACATGAGCTAGAGGCCGCGTATACGAATTTTTTAAGATTCTTACTCTTTTTAGCCGCTTCTAAAACTCGAACCGTTCCATCTACGTTTGCTCTATGGTATTTCAGTGGATTGTTTATGGAAGGAACTATGTCGGCAAGCGCCGCGTAATGAAAAACATAATCTACGTCTTCAAAGTGCGAATCAAGTGAAACTTCATAATCGCCAATGTCAGCTTGAATAAATTTCACTCTCTCTTTGTGATGCGCTATATTTTCTAAACGACCATTCGCAAGATTGTCTATTACTAGAACTTCATAATTATTCGCAACCAGCAAATCAACCATATGAGACCCGATAAACCCTGCGCCACCCGTAACTATTGCTTTCATTTCGTCAACTTTATATTTATTTGTTCAAAAATAATTTTAAAAAAATTATCATATGTGAAGTATTCCAACATTCTTTTACTCATGTATTTCTTTGGTTTAATATTATTATCTAGTATATACTCTAGCTCTTCTTTTGTCTTAAAATACAAACACTCGTCTTCCCAAGTTTCATCTTCATCTGTTAGACCCCTAGAGTCATATATGACGGGTATAGCCCCCGCATGAGCCATTTCTCCTAATCGTTGAGTGTTAATGACTTGTCCAGAAGCCGCTAAAACATATTTAGCGCTATTATATAGATTATTAAGTTTTGCTTTTTCTATACTTCCCTTAAAATTTTTCCTTATGTTTTCATTTAGACATATTTCCCAATTGTATCCATAAAGATCAATTTCATGCTTCTCGCATAACCATTCTACCGATATATTTCTATTATATCCTTGTTGTATAAGATTAAAGTATACACTCTCCTCATCACTATCTATGTATACGTTATGCTTGTTAAATATAGATTTTAGAGTCTCAAAACTCAACATATTTCCAGATTCAAGCACTTGCCTTAGTTCCATGTCAATATCTTTATTTACATGTTTTGAATAGGAAGATGGTTGGTAAAATGACCCAACAAAAACTATTTTTCTAGATCTTTCTATATTTTCATTATTAAAAAATGATTTTGTATCTACGGGAAAGACGTATTGTTTAAAGATTTGATTTTTATCAACTCCCTTGTTAATCAAAAGTTTTGTAAATAAAGTTGTATATGAGAAGATGAAATCTCTTTCCCTTAAGTGAATTTTGTCAGAATTGTACATCACTGGCATGGGATCTTGAAACCAAACAAAATTAAAACACTCGTCATTTAAATAGCTATTATTTAAATGATTTATATTTATTGTCACATGCGGATTGAATTGATTAATATTTTTCAAGCAACTTACGTCTTCAATGCCAAGATACAAATCATACATAACCTCATGACCAGCTTCTTCTAGAATGTTAGCAATATCTTTGGAAACGTATCGCATCACTTGCGTCGTTACGCTTGCCGAAAGGTAAAACCTGAGTGGTTCATTAAAATCAAGTATTGCAGTTTTTAAACTTTTTAAATAGCCTTGGTTGTATTGATTTCTATATTCTCTCACTTTAAAAAGCGACATATTAAAATTTGTAGTTATGTCAATCTTAACTCTACTCGATAATTCCAAACCATTTAAGTCCACTTTCGTTGGCAACCTAAATCGTCCCCTTGCCAAATCTTCTACTAAATTGTCTACGGGCAAATGGATTAAATTCACCAAATCAGACTCTATTTTTTCGCCGTCGTAGTAGCATGCCTGAAGCTTTTCATCGTTGTCAAATCTGTTCTGTCGCGTGGCTACTTGAAGGGCTTCGTCTCTACTAAAAAAGTAGGTGTCTTCATGTTCATTCATTATAATTAATCTTTATGTTAAAAATTTTTGGATAAGATACTATATATTCTCTTTAAGGTAATTGAAAAGTGAAAAAATTTGCTAAAAAGTATATAAATCAATTAATATCGACTCTACAAGAAACAGACGTTGACGCGATCTCGGAGATTCTAAACGCTTTGGAAAGCCTCAAAGGCAAGATATACGTCATAGGAAACGGGGGAAGCGCGGCGACCGCTTCGCACATGGTCAACGATTTGGGCGCGGGACTTCGTCGCAGAAAGATTAGAAGTTTCGACGTTGAGAGTTTGAGCGACAACACTCCCGTTTGCAGCGCTTTGGCAAACGACATAGGGTATAAAAACATCTTCTATATGCAACTCAAAGATAGAATAACTCCCGATGATATTTTAATCGCCATCTCATGCAGCGGCAATTCAAAAAACATCACCAAAGCCGTCAAATACTCCAAAAAAATCGGCGCGAAAATCATAGGGGTCACTGGCTTTGACGGAGGAATATTAAAAGAGAAATCCGACATAAACTTTCACGTTCCTAGCAAAAATGACGAGTATGGTTTGGTTGAAGACATGCATATGATTTTAAATCACGTCATCTACAGTTATTACATAGAAAACTCCAAAAAATAGATGATAGCCGTTTTACTCCTTGGCG
>CALDOC010000285.1 GCA_937914675.1 uncultured Sulfurimonas sp. | reverse complement strand
AACTTAACTGTCTTGATCGTTTAATGGTATTGTAATTATTATTGAATTTATTGTATACTCTTGTGGAACAAATTTTAAAGACTAGGAATTCAAGTTGAGTAAAAAAGCGATTTTAGTTATAACGGATGGTATAGGGTATTCTTCTAAGAATGATTTTAATGCATTTTTTCATGCTAAAAAACCGACATATGACAAGCTGTTTTCAACAGTTCCACACGCTCTAATAAATACTTTTGGTTTAAGCGTAGGTTTACCTGATGGACAGATGGGTAATTCGGAAGTAGGGCATATGAGCATAGGCAGTGGGCGAATTTTATATCAAGACCTAGTGAAAATATCTTTAGCGATTTCTGACAAAAGCTTAGAGTCAAACGTAGAGTTGCAAAATCTTTTTAAGAAGTCGGGGAGACTTCATCTTATAGGTCTTATGAGTGACGGTGGAGTTCATTCTCATATAGAACATTTCATGGGTATTGCGGAGATTGCGTCTAAAAATGGCAAAAAAGTTTTTTTACATTTAATCACCGATGGCAGGGACGTTTCTCCAACTTCCGCGCAAAAGTACTTAGAAATAGTTGAAGAACGTTTAAATGAAAATATAAGCGTCGCTTCAATATCTGGGCGTTTTTACTCTATGGACAGGGATAATCGTTGGCCTCGGATTGAGAGGGGATACAACGCCATAGTGAACGCGAAACCTAAAACGAATTTTAATCCTAGCGGATATATTGGACACTCTTATTCTCTTGGCGAAACGGATGAGTTTGTAGAACCAACCGCTTTTGGTGGTTATGATGGAATGCAAGACGGGGACTCCGTGTTAACGATAAACTTTAGAAGCGACAGAATGAGAGAGATGGTTACCGCAATCGCTTCTGATAATTTCGAAGCTTTTAGCAGAAAGAATATTAAAGTCAATCTTGCGACAATTACAGAGTATGACAAAAGTTTTAACTATCCGGTATTGTTTCGAAAAGACGCGCCTAAAAATACTTTAGCCGAAGTTATTTCAAAGGCGGGACTAAGACAACTCCATACCGCTGAAACGGAAAAATACGCCCATGTTACCTTCTTTTTAAATGGTGGCATTGATGAACCATATGCGAATGAAACTAGAGTGTTGATCCCATCTCCTGACGTTAAAACTTACGACATGAAGCCAGAGATGAGTTGCGCCTCCGTAGGCGAAGCCGTTTTAAGCGCTATGGACGACAATTATGATTTTATAGTGGTTAACTTCGCCAATGGCGACATGGTTGGGCATACTGGTGATTTTGAAGCCGCAAAAATAGCTGTAAGCGCGGTTGACGAGCAACTTGGAAAGATTGTTCAAAAAGCGAAAGAAAATGATTACTCTTTAGTCATCACGTCAGACCATGGGAATTGTGAAGAGATGAGAGATGACGATGGAAACGTGCTTACCAACCATACGGTGGGGAAAGTTTGGTGTTTTGTGCAGGCTGATGGTGTGAGCAAAGTAGAAGCTGGCGGTCTCAACAACATCGCTCCAACGGTTTTAACGCTAATGGGTTTAGAAGTTCCATCTGAGATGGATCGTAGTTTAGTATAATAAATTTAAATAATTAAAAGGAAGTGCGTAATAATGAAATTTAGTGGAAAAAATGTTTTAGTTACAGGCGCCAGTCGTGGAATTGGAGCGGAAATAGCAAAAACTTTAGCGGGATTTGGTTTAAAAGTTTGGATTAATTACAGAAGTGGCGCCGTTGAAGCGGACAATGTTAAAGAAGCCATAGAGTCGGTTGGGGGTAGCGCGGCTGTAATTGGTTTTGACGTAAGTGATGAAGCCGCGTTTGTTGACGCGATTAAGACTATTGTGGATAGCGATGGAGAACTTTCTTATCTTGTGAATAACGCTGGAATTACAAATGACAAACTAGCTCTTCGCATGAAAACTGATGACTTCATATCCGTAATAAACGCGAATTTAACCTCTACTTTCATTGGTTGTCGCGAATCTATGAAAGTTATGCGCAAAAATAAATTTGGCTCAGTTGTAAATATAGCTTCCATTGTGGGAGAAACTGGAAACGCTGGTCAAACAAATTACGCAGCGAGTAAAGGTGGAGTAATCGCTATGACAAAAAGTTTTGCGATTGAAGCCGCCACAAGTGGGATTCGTTACAATACGATCACACCAGGGTTTATTTCTACTGAGATGACGGAAGTTTTAAGTGATGAAGTTAAAGATGGAATAAATTCGAAAATACCTATGCGTCGCATGGGAAAAGCGAGAGAAGTCGCCGAAGCGACAGCGTTTTTACTTTCTGATCATGCCAGTTATATAACGGGTGAGACGCTTAAAGTAAATGGCGGCATGAATATGGCTTAATTATTTATAATTAAGATATATATGATATAATTTTAGTGATTTTAAACTTAAATACAGGAGCTATAATGGCACTAATAGACGATATTAAAGAAGTAGTTGTAGAACAATTGAGCGTAAGCGCTGATGAAGTAAAAGAAGATGCGAAATTCGTAGAAGACTTAGGAGCGGATAGCTTAGACGTTGTAGAATTGGTTATGGCTCTTGAAGAGAAATTTGACATCGAAATTCCTGATGATGAAGCTGAAAAGATTCAAACTGTTGCTGACGTTGTTGCATATATAGAAAGCAAATAATTTTAGTTTACATTAACTAAAGAAATTTTAGTAGATTTCTTTAGTTTAAAATATTTTTAATAGCCAATCTTAATTGATTTTTAAAAATATTTTGTATTTTATGGAGAGCGATATATGAGAAGAATAGTAATAACTGGTTTAGGAATGATTAATTCTGTTGGAAATGATAAAGAGAGCTCTTTCAAAGCAATTTGTGACGGCGAATGTGGAATTGATATAATTACTATATTTGATCCCCAAGAATATACTGTGAAAATAGCAGGAGAAGTTAAGAATTTCGATCCAGCTACAGTCATGGCCGCAAAAGAAGTTAAGAAGGCGGATAGGTTTATTCATCTTGGTCTAAAGGCTGCTCAAGAGGCCATGGCGGACGCTAATTTGCCCGAAGATACGGACATGGAAAGATTTGGTGTAAGCGCTGGATCTGGCATTGGTGGACTTCCATCGATAGAAAAAAATTCTGTAATTATAGAAACAAAAGGACCTCGTAGAATAAGTCCATTTTTTATTCCTGGCGCTTTAGTAAATATGTTAGGTGGATTCGTATCCATAGAACATGGAACAAAAGGTCCAAATCTTGCAAGCGTCACAGCATGTGCCGCTGGTACGCATGCGATAAGTGAAGCTTGTAAAACAATCATCTGCAATGGCGCTGAAAAGATGCTTGTAGTATCTGCGGAGTCCGCCATCACTGGCGCTGGAATTGGTGGATTTGCCGCTATGAAAGCTCTATCCACTAGAAATGATAGCCCAAAAACCTCTTCACGTCCATTTGACGCGGACCGTGACGGTTTCGTTATGGGTGAGGGCGCGGCCGCGTTAGTTTTGGAAGAGTATGAGAGCGCAGTTGCTCGCGGCGCAAGAATTTATGGAGAAATCATAGGTTTTGGAGAGAGCGGCGACGCAAATCATATAACAACTCCCTCTCTTGATGGGCCAGCTCGCGCCATGAGAGCCGCGTATAAAATGGCAGGTGAGCCTACTATTGATTATGTAAACGCGCATGGCACAAGTACTGCAATCAATGATAAAAATGAAACCCTTGCAGTAAAAGAGTTACTTGGAGGAAAAGACAAGTGTCCTCCTATGAGTTCCATTAAGGGACAAATAGGTCACTGTCTTGGCGCTGCTGGTGGAATAGAAGCCGTCACATGTTTAATGGCTATGAGAGATGGAATAATTCCTCCTACAATAAACTACGTCACACCTGATGAAAATTGTGATTTAGATTACGTAACGGAAGGCGCAAGAAAAGCTGAGCTAAATGTTGTTATGAGCAACTCGTTCGGCTTTGGCGGAACTAACGGTGTTTTAATTTTCAAAAAAATTTAACTTAAGGGATTTACATTGGCTACATATTTAGACTTTGAATATAAGATTAAATTTATTCAAGAAGATATTATATCTGCGCAAGTTCGTCACGATGAAGGCGCGCTAGAAGAGTTGAATGCTAATCTCGATAAAGCGGTTTCTAAAGTTTATAAAAATTTATCAGATTTCCAAAAGTTGCAATTAGCTCGTCATTTAGACCGTCCATACGCATTAGATTATATTGATTTGATTATGCATGACAAATATGAAATTCATGGAGATAGGCATTTTCGTGACGATGCCGCCATTCTTTGCTATATGGGTTATATTGGTGATGAAAAAGTGATGGTTATTGGTGAGCAAAAAGGTCGAGGAACTAAAAATAAATTAAAGCGTAATTTTGGAATGCCACATCCTGAAGGTTATAGAAAAGCGCTTCGCGCCGCTAAAATGGCGGAAAAATTTTCAATACCGGTTCTGATGTTAGTTGACACTCCGGGTGCATATCCAGGTATTGGAGCGGAAGAGCGCAATCAGAGTGAAGCAATTTCAAGAAATCTTTTAGAATTAGCGGAACTTAAAACTCCTACAATTTCTATTGTGATAGGAGAGGGTGGCTCTGGTGGCGCTTTAGCGATTGGCGTTGCTGATAAATTTGCAATGATGCGATACTCTGT
>CALDOC010000284.1 GCA_937914675.1 uncultured Sulfurimonas sp. | reverse complement strand
GGAAGCAAAAGTAGAAGCGGTCGTCGTGGCTCCGGTAGCAGTTGATGGAGACGACGATAAAGACGGCGTCGCAAATTCTGTGGACGAGTGCGTTTACACGCCGGCCGAGACTCCCGTTGACGCCAAAGGTTGCGCGCTTGACGATGATAAAGACGGCGTGATAAATTCTTTGGATAAGTGTCTAACTACGCCGCTTAACGCTTCTGTGGACGCTAAAGGTTGCGAGCTTGACGACGATAACGATGGCGTTGCAAATTCACTCGACGAGTGTCTATCTACCGTCGCCAACGCGCAAGTTGACGCCAAGGGGTGTGAGCTTGACAGCGACAACGACGGCGTCTTAAACTCAAAAGACATGTGTAAAGATACAGCGGCAAACGCTGAGGTAGATAGCTATGGTTGCGCAAAAACCATCACTATAGAACTTGAGATTAATTTTGAAAATAATTCAGATAAAGTAAAGTCCGAATCTATCGCAAACGTTGACGCTTACGCGGACTTCTTAAACGCGTCTCCCAACTATAGCGCTAAAATCATAGGATACACCGACAGCGTGGGGAGCGATTCATACAATCAAAAACTTTCTCAAAAAAGAGCTGAGTCGGTTAAAAGAATGTTGTTGGACAGAGGCGTAAATTCTACTCAGGTGACTTCCGCTGGATTAGGCGAAGTAAACCCCATCGCGGATAACGCTACCGCGGAGGGTCGCGCCAAAAATAGACGCATTGAAGCCGAGTTAACCAAAAACTAAATGCTAGACATGCCTTGCGTCATCTTCGCGGGTGGCAAAAGTTCAAGGATGGGAGAAGACAAGTCTCTTCTTCCATTTTCCACGTTTAAGACTCTTATCCAATTTCAACTATTTCGTTTAAGCAAAATCTTTAAAACCGTATATATATCTTGCAAAGATAAAAATAAATTTGATTTTGACGCCAATTTCATTGAAGACGTAAAAACCGACGCCGTTTTCGCCCCAACGGTCGGTTTCGTAACGCTTTTTAAAAATATTGACGAGGATAGATTTTTCGTCCTAAGCGTCGACTCTCCTTTTGTCGGCGTTGAAGAGATACTCAGAATCGCGCAGGCCGATGAAGATGAGTTGGACGCGACGATAGCGAAAACAGATGGGAGAATACAGCCTCTTTGCGGAGTTTACCACCGTTCGCTTTCAAACAAGTTCGTTAAAATGTTGCAAAATAACGATCACAAATTAGGCCACCTTTTAAAAAATTCCAACGTTAAATACGTGAGCTTTACGAATGAAGAAGCATTTTTAAACCTCAATAATCCTCACGAGTACGAAAAAGCGCTAACGCTTATTTAACACACTTCGCTATAATATATTCAAAATTAAAAACTGCAAAAGAGAAAAAATGAAATTAACTCATTTAGATGAAAATCAGAGACCAAAAATGGTTGACGTTAGCGACAAGGGACAAACGACTAGAATCGCCATCGCTAGTGGAGTGATAGAGATGAGTCAAGAAGCCTACTCAAACATAGTGAGTGAAAAAAACAAAAAAGGTCCCGTCCTTCAAACCGCCGTCATAGCGGCGATAATGGCCGTCAAGCAGACTAGCTCTTTGATTCCCATGTGTCATCCATTAAATCTTAGCGGCATCAACTGCGACGTGGACGAACTGCCTGAACTTCCCGGTTTCAAGCTGACCGTCACAACGAAACTCACGGGTCAGACGGGGGTTGAGATGGAGGCGCTAACGGGAACGAGCATAGGACTTCTGACCATCTACGACATGGTAAAAGCCATCGACAAGGGGATGATTATCAGAAACGTTCAACTTGAAGAAAAATCTGGAGGTGAAAATGGAGATTATAAACGATAGAAGTGATAAATTGGAATTGGTTTATCCCTGTAGTTGGGCTTATAAGTTGATAGCTGGCGAAAAAGAGGCCCTTCAAAAGGCGATTCATGACGTCATAGAAGAGCGCGAACATAAACTCGTTCACTCAAACAACTCAAAAACTGGCAAGTACGTGAGCATGAACTTGGAGTTGTTGGTTCATAACGAAGATGACAGAAATTTTATTTATGAGGCTCTTAAAGCTCATAGTAATATAAAAATGGTACTTTAAAAGGAGTCTAAAATGGATGTAGAAAAAGTAAATATAGAGTTACAAGAGACGTACAACCGTAGGTTGAAAAGCGTTGAAAAAAGAGTTTCCACTTCGGTTGAACATTTGATTGAGGCGAAATTATTAAACTTAAGCGACATAGAGCTAGTTCAAATGAAGAGTTTGGTTTCCACTATTTTGACTTTTGAAACAAAAAGTTTACAAGAAGACGTCGAAACGCTTTTGGCGCAAAAAGAGTTGGTTGAAAGAAGTTTAGAAAAAAAATACGCAGAACTTCAAGAGTCCAAGTACGAGGTGTTTGACGCTTTGGAAGAGCAATTTAAAGCCGAATCAACCGCGCTTTCAAAACTACATCAAGTGAAACTGCAATCAATCGACTTATATGAAATTTTAAGCGAAATGGTAGAGTCGGCGATTATCACGGCGCTTGAAAAAGATGAAGATGGCGATATCAAAGACACCATTATTGAAATAACCAAGGAGATAACTTATCAAGCCATCAAAGAGGGTTCTTTAAATACGATTAGGGTGAGAAAAATTTTATCAACTATTTTAATGGCCGCAATAGACGTGGCGGAAGCCACTCCAAATAGAGCGTCTAGCATTCTTGGTGGAACGCTTAAAGGAATGAGAGGGGGCCTTGTTCACTCAATTCAGCGATTCAAAAAACGATTAGCGAATACGCCTGTGGAAGTGAAGCATATTCTTGTTGAAGATTATGACACCATTATAGAAGATTTAAATCAGACGGATACTCTTTTTTCTCAAGTTGTGATTACTCAAGCGTCTCAAAGCAGTCAAAACACAAGAAAAATATTGATAGACACAAATAAAGAGATGCGATACGATTTGGAAGAGTTGGTGCACATCTCAAAAGAAGCCGCGGAAGTTATGAAAGATAAATTTTCGCTATTTGCTCATAACGCGGCTAAAAAAGCGGATACGGCGTTTAAATCTCAAAAAGCCCAAGAAGCGAAAAGAATGGGCAAAGAAGCTTGGGGCGTTGCAAAAGTTGCGCTTGGAGGCGCTATACAAAGCGCTAAAGACGCTATGGACAAGAAAGAAAAGTAAAAGGGCGTCAGTCATGCAAAAAATAGAGTCAATTAAGATTGGGTTAAAAGAAGAGATCGAAAAATACAAGTTAAAGAAAACCTTTTTTAAAGATTACTCTTTAAGCATGAAAGAGATAAGCGCTTGGCTTAAAGAGAAAGAGAAAAAATGAAGATAATTTGTTCGGAGTTGTATGAAAAACAGCTAAAAGAGATATTGAGCGAAATAGCTTCACATGATTTTAAGACGGCTAAAGATTTTAAAACGTATCTAGATACGATTATAATCAACGCTCCTACAAAATCTCGAAAATATAAACAGTCTGTTTTTTTTGATGATGAAAACATTAAAGATATTGAATATGATAAATATACGATACCTCTTCTGATTGATGATGAAAATGACTCTTATATTGTATTAGGCATTGTTAAAAAGTAATATTTGAGTTCTATTTTTAAAAACTTAGATGTTCCCATAAGTAACATAAGCGTGATATATTCGTATATTTAGCAGATAAATTACTTATGATAGATATAAAACTATTTGATATTAAGCGTAAAATGGCATCATGTTACCAGGATAATTCTACTACGTTTATAATAATGATAGAGTTATATAATAATTTTATATATCACGTAATACAAAGATAAATAAGGAGAAAATGTGGATAATAAGAAATCTAAAGAAGAACAATCAATTGACAGAAGAGATTTTTTCAGAAAAACAGCTGCTATGTCGGTAACTGCGTTAGCTGGAACGTCGCTTCTATCATCGAACGCTATGGCAGATGATCCTGCAATTATGAATCATACTGCATGGGGACAAAAATGGGGTGATCCGGTAACGGCTAATCTGTACGGCGTTCCTTCTGCGTATGAGCATAACGTTACAAGAAGAAACACTAAGCTATTGGCCTCTGGTAACTTTAGAGCTTCAATCGCGGTAACTCCGATTCATGAATCTCAAGGTATCATTACTCCAAATGGTCTTTTCTTTAGCCGTTCTCATGGCGGTACGGCTCATGTCGATCCTAATGAGTACCGTTTGATGATTCATGGTTTAGTTGAGAAACCTATTGTTCTTACGTTGGCGCAATTAAAACGTTATCCTAGCGTTACTCGTACTCACTTTATAGAATGCCCTGCAAATGGCGGACAAGAGTGGAGAGGGCCACAATTCAACTCGGTTCAATTCGCTAAAGGTTTTATGGCGTCCGCGGAATGGACGGGAGTTTACATAAAAACTATTTTAGAGGACTTAGGTCTTAAACCAGAAGCGCAATGGATGTTGGCTGAGGGTTCGGACAACTCTAAAATGGGTAGAACGGTTCCAGTGGATAAAGTTCTTGACGACGCTATGATCGTTTGGGGACAAAATGGCGAAGCTCTTCGTCCTGAACAAGGTTATCCAGTAAGATTGCTTCTTCCAGGTTGGGAAGGAAATCTATGCGTTAAATGGTTACGTAGATTAGAGTTCGCAACGGAACCTTGGTACTGTAAAGAAGAAACGTCTAAATACACCGACCTTAAGCCCACTGGTAAGGCTATTCAACATTTCTACGCGAATGAAGTAAACTCAACCGTAGTTTCTCCATCTCCAGAGATTCCTTGGACTGACCTAGAAGATGGCGCGGTTGTTGAAATTGAAGGACTTGCATGGTCTGGCATGGGTACCATTACTGGCGTTGATTTATCTTTTGATGGCGGTAAAAACTATGTAGAGGCTAAACTTAAAGGTTTAGTTCTTCCTAAATCGTGGACTCGTTGGAGTTTTATGCATACGTACAAAAAAGGCGATAGACTTCTGTTGACGTCTCGCGCCATGGATGACGCTGGGTATATTCAACCAACTATTGATGAAGAAGTTTCCATCATGGGCGTTGAAGCCGTTTATCATAGAAACGCCGTTGAAACTTGGGAAGTAACAAAAACTGGAGAGGTGAATCATGTTCAAATTAGATCGTAAATTAATAGTTTCCGCTTCAGTGGCCGCTGCAGTCGCTTTATTCGCAGTAGGTTGCGTTGGCGGCGACGCGACTCCTGTCGCTTCGCCAAGCGCTAGCGCAAAATTAGGCATTGATGGTGGTTTGTCTTACCCTGTTGTAAATGGAAAAACAGGTCCTTATTACGTTAACGCTCAGAGCGAGGGAAAGAAAATCAACAACGGCCGCGTTCCAACCGAGAATGAACTTAAGCGTTGGGATACCGACGTTATGGCGGATGGAACAGGTTTGCCTGAAGGTAGTGGCTCCGTCTCAGAGGGTGAAGCTCTTTATGAAGCGCAGTGCGTTATGTGTCATGGCGATTTTGGCTCAGGCGGCGGTGGTTATCCAGCGCTATCCAAAGGCAACGCGGTAAGTTTACAAAAAACGTTGAAAAACAATAGATGGAAAGATCCTGAAGCGAGTGGTCCGATACGCGTGTTTGGCTCATATTGGCCACAGGCTAGCACTCTATGGTGGTATATAAGAGACGGTATGCCTCATCCATTTAGCGATAGTTTAAGCGAAGATGAAACATACGCCATTACAGCGTACATACTCAACATTAATGAGATGGAAATTGATGGCGAATTGGTTGATGATGAATACGTTCTTGATCGTGAAAAATTCTTAAAAATAAAAATGCCAAACGTAGACGGTTTTGAACCTAATATTGCTGGACCGAACTCTTTACCGCGCGTGCGCGCTTACTATGCTGACCCGAAAAATTTTGGCGCTAAAAAAGTAAAAGCGGAAGAACGCTGCATGAGTAATTGCCAAAAAGAGACTGTAAAAGAAGTTTACATTAAAAATGGTGGAATAAGTGATTTCTTACCTCCTATGGCGACTGCAAGAGATCTTCCTCCAGTTGAAGTAGAAGCGTTGGACGTTAAAAAAGCTTATGAAGCAAACTGCGCTATGTGCCACAGCGCCGATGGCATGGGAGCTCCTGTAATTGGGGACAAAGATGCATGGGCCGCTGTGACCGACAAAGGTATGGACGCCGTTTATAAAAATGGCATTGAAGGAATTAATGGTATGCCAGGTTTAGGTGGTTCATCATTATCAACTACGGATTTCAAATCAGTAGTCGATTATATAATTAAAGAAAGCAAATAAGGAAATATTATGGAAAGAAGAAATTTTTTAAGTATGACATTAGGAGCGTTGGCGTTAGCCGTTGTTCCTGCAAGCGTAAAAGCGGAAGACTATAGAAAAGCAAAACCAACGGTGTGGAGCGCCCATACCGTTGAAGACGCTATGAAAAACCTTTATGGATCAGCTACGTTTATAGATAGTGGCGTAAAAGTGACGGCTCCAAAAGTAGCTAGTAACGGTGGGGCTATTCCAGTTGATTTTTCAGCTGACATGCCAATCAAATCAATAGCTCTTCTTCAAGACGCAAATCCTGAAGCTGCCGTATGCGTGTTTGACGCGAATAAATACAGCGTTAACAAATACTCTGTAAAAATAAAAATGGCTAAATCGGGCACTATTACCATAGTCGCTCTTGGTCAAGATGGTAAGCTTTATGGTTCTAAAGTTTCTTTAGACGTCGCTCTTGGTGGATGTGAAGGTTAATTCCTTTATTTATAAACAAAAATTAATTACAAGGTATTATTTATGAAAATAAAAGCAACATTAAAAAATGGCGTAGTTGACGTTAAAGCTATGGCGAAACATGAGATGTCAACGTATAACATGATGGAAAAAAAGACTGGAAATAGAGAAGATGCGAATTTCATTACTCATATCGTTGGAACTGTAAACGGTGAGACTGTGTTTGAAGCGTCTACAAGTCAATTTTTATCTAAAAACCCTATCTTTAAGTTTCAGTTTAAAGGTATTGGCGCGCAAGGCGACACTTTAGAAATGTCATGGGTTGACCGTAAAGGGAAAACAGGTAAAGGCGATAGTAAAATTAAATAGTTTTACCACTTTGATTTAGTGGGAGTAATTTCATATTGCTCCCAAATTTCCGACTCTAAAGGCTAAAAATGTTTAAACCTTTAATCCTCTTCTTTATAATCTCATTTTTATCATTAAATTTTTTATTCGCAAAAGAGGTTAACATAGACAAATTGGTCGATGATTATTCTCAATCCGACAAAAAAGTTTTCATCTATTTACATAGAACGGGATGCAGTTATTGCAATAGCATGCAAGAATTTACTCTCGACGATGAGAACGTGAGAGTTTACCTAAATGAAAATTTTACTTTTGTCGCTGTAAACGTAAGCGATCAAGTTATATACAATAACCGCGGAATGTCAGGGTTGGATTTTGCAAAATTAATGGGTTATAATTTCTATCCATCGTCTTTATTGTTGGATAACGATAAAAAAATCAAATACGCCATTGCAGGATATAAGAATGAGTTGGAATTTATGGTGATTTTGAAATATTTAAAGGGCAAAGCTTTAGATACAATGACTTTAGAAGCTTACAAAATCAGCGTAGGCTATCAAAAAAGTAAGAATAATGAAATAATGGATGAAAGAAAAAGAAAAAATGACGCAAGGTAAAGTAATAGAATTGTTCATCACAAAAGATGATGAAAATAAAACTAGGCTTAGCGTGGATGCAGTGTCCGTTGATAATCTAGGTTTCATCGGAGACAAATTTCGCGGTAAGAATCTTGAACGCTCGATTTTGCTAACTTCAACCGATAGTTATGAGATTACAAAAAACAACAACATTCACATAAGCACTGGAACGTTGGGGGAAAATATCTTAATTGACGTCAATCCCTACCATTTAGTTCACGGGAATCAATTGCAAATAGGCTCGACCATTTTAGAGGTGACTCAAAATTGCACTCTATGCAAGGGTTTGTCTACCGTAGATTCAAAATTGCCAAAATTGTTGAAAAATGACAGAGGCGTCTTTGTTAAGGTTGTAAGCAGTGGAACTTCGAACATTAAAGTTGGAGACGCTGTAAAAATTTTAAATGGCAATTATTAAAATGAATTTTTTTTCTAGAATTTTTGTTGTTGCTCTAACTCTTATTTTCGTTGCAGGATGCAGTAAGACGGTCGAGTTAAAGATTTCAAATATTGAGAAGAGTCCGAAAATTCAAGATACGGGGAATAATCAAAATATTCAGGTATTTAGCTCGCAAAACAGTGATATGCAAATCACAATAAACTCTATAGAAGACGTTTTTAACGCCATGGGACTAAGAGTTGTGGGCAATTATGAGATGAACAAGCCATTTGAAATTCGATATGGAAAAGTCAATCAAAAAATTTACAATCTCGTCTCGTTTATGAATGAAGATTTAACTTACAAGCTTATCAAAAAATATCCTGATTTTGGCGCCTTAAGCCCCCTTGGCATGTCAATATGGGTGGATGAGAAAAACGCTATCAACGTCTCTACTTTAAGTCTCAAGGGCATGTCGCAAGCGGCGAACGTTCCTCTTGACGACATTGATTTAAACGCTTACGACGCAATGCTGAGAAAGGCTATGTTAAGAGCCATGCCAAATGGACTTTTTACAAAATTGGAGTCTCCTTGCGATTCTAAAAAGAGCGTGCGTTTGAAAAAGTTTATAGTTAAATCAGATTTAAACATAGAAGAAATTGAGGCGCAATTTGAAGCTGAATTGGAAAAATTGGATTTCTTAGTTCCAAATTACATAAACATGCAAGAGATGATTTTTGATAAATATGATTATCACATATATGACTTTTATCACATATATTCCATTTATAAAATTGAATCAATATATCAAATCAGCAAAAAATATCCGCAAAGAGGCATATTTACCCCAATTTCGTTTTATCTTTATAAAAAAAAGAGTGAAAAAAGCGTCAATATGGGTTTTTTGTCCGTAGACGCTTCTATATATTGCGCAGACGTTAGAGATAAAAAATTGCTTATGTCGCTAGAGGAAATTCAAGGCGCTCTTGAAAACATAGTTACTCAAATCATAGAATAGGAATATACATGAGATTACTAAAAAAATATATAACTACGTTGTCCCTGTTAGCGGGTATATACTCGCCACTAAGCGCGAATGAGGCGTTTATTCCAAGTGGCAATGAAAAGTTGGCTGTTGAGTACGCTCTTAGCTCAGGCGATGCGAAAGAACTCGATGCCGACTTTTTCAAGTTTACGGACAAACCATTGGCAAAGATTAACTTTTTTCTAAACGACCCACATCACAACGTCCAAAACGTATATGTGGAACAAGTGGGAGCCACGTCTCTCTCTCAACTATCGTTTTCTTCATTGGTAAATGACAAAATTATTTTGCCACTTTTAAACAAAGACCCAAGAATTGGTGGTTTTTCTCCTTTTAATCTTGTGATATATAGAAAAAAAGAGGGCATGAAAACGGTTATCACTCATATAACGCCAGAAGCCGCGCTTGACATACTTCAAATAAGCGACGAAGACGTAAAAAAAGAGTATATAGAGATGTTCAAGCCACTAGACAAAGCTATAGAAGAAAAATACGCGGACGCTAAAAAAAGTTACACTAAAGTTCATGGTTACGCAAAAAAAAGCATGATGAATTTTGAAATTCCATTTACTGAAATTGAAGACATTGATGAGTTTTTTGATGATTTTCAGGAAAAATTTGAATCCGCGTTTGAGAAAAAAGGCTATATAATCGCTGGATTTTATAACATGAAATACAGTCTTAACTCCGAGAAGGATTTGCTTCCCTCTTACAATAATTTTGTAGTGTGGTCTCTTTGTCACATTCCATTTTCATATACGATCTTTGATGGGAAAAAACCACTTCCACAAGCGGCCATATTCGCTCCTTGTTCTATGTACGCGTACGTAAAAAAAGGTGAAAACAAGATAGTCGTCGGAATGCCGACGCTGCAAGCATGGGCGGCCGCGCTTGGAATTACAGATAAAGAAAAACTAGCAAAGATAGAGCAGCTTGATAGAGAAATGCCAGCTACCATCCATGAGTTGGGCGGCGTCGACGTTGCAAACAAAAACCCTTTAGATAAATAATCTCAAGGGGCGTTAGTTGTAGTATTTAACGACGCCATCCATTTTAGAGCCCATGTTTAGCAGTATCATGTCGGCGATTACAAGCGCCGCCATGGCTTCACAGACCACTGTTCCTCTCACCGCTACGCAAGGGTCATGTCTTCCTTTTAAAGAAAAATCAACCTCTTCATTCTCCTTTGTAATCGTATGCTGCTTTTTAAAAATGGATGGAGTTGGCTTGAAGTAGACGTTTACGACTATGTCGTCTCCATTGCTAATGCCGCCAAGTATGCCGCCGGAATGATTCGTCTCAAAACCATCTGAACGAATCGCGTCGTTATTTTGCGAGCCTAAAACTTGCGAGCTGAGGACGCCATCGCCAATCTCTACGGCCTTTACCGCGTTCAATCCCATCATGGCGTCGGCTAAAACGCCGTCAAGTTTGTAGTATAGCGGTTGACCCAAACCTATGGGCGCGCCTTTTATAAGCACTCGAGATACTCCGCCAACGGAGTCATGGTCGTTTTTTGCTTTTAAAATCGCGTCTTTTTGTTCTTGCTCTTTTGTCTCGTCAAGCGCGTAAATCAGACTGCTTTTCGCTTTTTCATAATCAAACGATTCACTCTTTATACCTGCGACTTCGCTGATGCCGCTTAAAACCGATACGTTTAGTTTGTCTAGCATAAGCTTCGCAATGGCGCCAGCGGCCACTCGAGCCGCCGTTTCTCTCGCGGAACTTCTTCCACCGCCACGATAATCTCTAATGCCGTATTTGTGAAAGTAAGTAAAATCCGCGTGCCCTGGGCGAAACACGTCTTTTATGTTTGCATAGTCGCGTGATTTTTGATTCGCGTTGTATATAATCATGGCTATCGGCGTTCCCGTGCTTAGTCCCTCAAACACACCGCTGAGCAGCTCCACTTTGTCTTCTTCTTTTCTTGCCGTCTCAAATTCGCTTTTTCCAGGTTTTCGGCGATCGAGTTCGCTTTGTATGTACTCTTCGTTTATCTCTAAGCCAGCGGGAACTCCATCGAGCAAACAACCGATTGCCGTTCCATGGGACTCGCCAAAAGTGCTAAATTTTAATTTTTGACCGAAACTATTCATTCTGAACCACCTTTAAGCAACTCCACCGCGATTTCAGCGGCTATCTGCTGCGCTATTTTTTTACTTTTTCCAACCGCTCTCGCATACTCTTTATCTTCTATGAAAACGGCTACTTCGAACTCTTTTAGATGATCGGGTCCGCGACTCGCCATAACTTTGTAGAGAGGCGTTAAGCCAAATCTAGCTTGCGTTAGCTCTTGAAGCGTTGTTTTGTAGTCGCGAAAAAGAGAATCCAACGAGATCTCGTCATGGTTGTTTTCTATAAGTCCAATGGCGATCAACTCTACCGTTTTGAGTCCCGCTTCCAAGTATATGGCGCCCATAAGGGCTTCAAAAGCGTTGGATAAAAGCGATGATTTTTCTCGACCGCCATTGTTCTCTTCGGCGTTTGAGAGCAAAATATGTTCTCCAAGTTTAAGGACTCTCGCCAACTTGTCAAAACCCGTTTCGTTTACCAAAGAGGCTCTGATTTTTGATAATTTCCCCTCATCGGATTTACTAAATTTTTTGTAGAGGTACTCGCCTACAATCAAATCCATGACGGCGTCGCCTAAAAATTCAAGTCGCTCATTATCGTAGGGCTGTTTATAGCTTTTATGCGTCAGCGCTTCGATAATGAGCTTTTTGTCTTTAAACTCATATCCAACTCTTTTTTCTAAAGTTTCTATATTATTGTTCATTGTTTCCTCATTTATTGTTTAAAAGCGACTATTGATCTCTTTTGCTTTACATTCTTGATCTCTTAGGTCACTGAAAAGAGTTGTTTTCTTCACTAAAATCCTTATAATAATTTTTAGAGAGATGCCACTCTACGCGGGCTGTGTCGATAGAGTGACATCCAGTGCAACGATTAAAGGCAAATGGAAATATATGCTTGCACTCATCGCAAACGTATTCAAAATTAAGAGTGGCGTTCACTTTAGTGTTTTTAAGGTTTATCAGTACGTCAAATTCAAAGACGGAACTGCTTTTGACCAAATCAACGTCTCCGCGAGCGCTATACAACTCTCTTAAGTAGCTGTTCTTTGCAATTATAGCTAAATCTAAATCTTTTGAATTGAGATTCCAAAGAAGGTCGGTGACTCTTTCGCTCTTGGAGCCATCAAAATTTTCCCATGCGAGTTTAGGGTTCGTTCGAAATAAATATTCAAATATTAGATAAGTAAGTTTGTGCGTCTCTCTATATATTTTTAGAAGTTCCTCCGCTTTTTCCTCATGGCCCATGGTCGCGTTGTTTAAAAGAGCCAAGGATTTCAGATACGCCTCATCATTGAGAACGTCCTTGTCTAGTTGTTCTAGCGGTTCTAACACCTCCAAAGCCGATTTATAGTCGCGCATGTATTCATACACCAACAAAAGGTAATGCAGCGCCTGCGGCGTGCGAGGAGAACTTTTTAATATCTCCAAAAAAACCGCTTTGGATCGTTCTAAAAAACCAGCTTTAAAGTAAACTTTCCCAAGCAAAAACATGGTCTCTTTTTTGTTTGAAGAGTTTGGAACCCTTAAAATTTCATGGTATATCTCAATGGCTTTCTCGTAGTTGCCGCTTTTTGAGTAAGAGCCCGCTAAAAGCAGCCAAGACTTTTTAGATATTTCTCCGCCGGAGATAAGCACCTTTAGTTCGTCTTGAGAGGGTAGGGCGCGAAATTGTTGCAAAAATTTATCTAAATGTTTGCTGTCTTCTTTGCTCGTGTATCTCCCCCACCAATATGAAAGAAACGTTATGACGAAAATAATCACGAAAAAGATGATTATGGAAAAAAGGGGGTCGCGAAACTCTATAAAAAAAGTATTCATGCGTCATACACCAAAACGCCATAATCGTTTTTGAGATTGTAAAACGTTGAGTTTGAGCCAAACTCAAGATCTTTTAACTTTGCTAAATGCACAACGGAGTTTTTTGATACCACAATCCCGTTTTCAATGAAGAATTTTTTTAAGTTGACAAATTTAACGTCTTCAACGAATTTATACTCAAACTCTTTGTGCATTTTCATTTTCTCGTAAGAGAATACATGCTCATTGACATGCAGTTGATCGGAAGCGAATTTTATGGGAAGATGACCGGAGACGTCCGTTAAAGCGTTTTCAATAAACTCATATTTCGGAGGGAGGGTTTTTTTTTGAATGAAGACGTATTTGTTGTTAAGTTTTAGATTTGGAGTATTTTTCCAGTATTTGTAAGCTGGATTTGAGACGCCGAGTTTTGAAGAGATTTCTCTCCAAAGCCAAAAAGAGTTCAGCGTATTGGGTAAATGCGACATACTAAATGGCTCCTCGTAAAATCATCGTTTATTATATAATTTTTTTTATTAAATCAGTGTGAAAGTGGCTTGTAACGTATGCGACTCGTTTTTCTGTATGATCTTAAAATCGTCGTAGGCGTTGGCGGATTCAAGGCAAACAAACTCTTTATACGCCTCTGGCTCCATAGCGCTCATTTTGGAGCATTTATCTATCCATGGATTCCAAACCACGAGGGAAGAAGAGCCGCTATTTTCTATCTTTATGGTTCTGTTTTTATCTTTTAAAATGATTGCGTCCTCTACATTTTGAAAAATAACGTCAAACTCTTGATTGAACGATATGGAGCCACTCTGTTCTCGCGTTTTGTTTGTGATGGCGTCAAAATAGGGTTTTTTATCCAAGCCCTCTATGGAGACGTCCGATATGTGAGAAACGTTAAAGTACGTGTGCAGCGCTTGCGTCAACTTCAACTCTTTCGTATCGAGATTTGTCGTTTTGAGAGTCAAGACCAATCTATCCGATAGGGTTACAATCAAGTCCAATTCAAATTTGTAGTTCCATAATTTGAGACTCTTTTCGTTATGAACCAATCGCAATAGCAATTGAGTCGTTTTTGCGTCAATCTCGGTTACGAAGACGAGTTCAAACATGGACGTTCTCGCAAAACCATGCTGGGGCAGAGCGGGGTTGGAAGATCCAAAAGAGGGCCAGCATATTGGAATGCCGCCTCTTATGGCTTTGTCATTGGAAAAATCGCTTATTTCGCTGACCCACAATAAATCTTGGAATAATTTTTTTTTGTACTCAAATACATGAGCGCCGTTGAGCGCGATTTTTGCGACGCATGAATCATTATTTACTTCAATGTATTCAAATCCATTAGGAAGTTTTTTTAGCTCGGTCATTTTACTTTAATTTTAACATGGCGAGTTCCAAACTACCACTCACGTAATTTGCAAAAAAGGTCAGAGTTTCTAAATCTTTGTCGTCAAAATCAAATCTTGACTTGTTGAGCAGTTGAATGATTCCCATGACTTTGCGTTGTGAATTAAAAATCGGCACGGTTATTATGTTCTTTGTGGTGTAACCGCTTTTTTTATCGATGGTCGCTAGAAATCTAGAATCGTCATAGGGACGGTTCACGACTTGAGGTTTCTCTTTTAAGTACGTTTCCCCAACAATTCCGGAACTAAGCGAAACAACTATGCGTCCTATGCCGTCGCTTAGTTTTGTCCAAAGAATTTTCTCCTCTTCATCGACTATGAAGATGGAACATCTATCCGCGCTTACAAGTTTTTTTGCCTCTGTGGATATGAGTTCAATTGATTGTTCCATGTCTTTTAGAACCATTAATTGTTGTCCAAATTCCGCTATTTCATAAAATTTATTCATGCATGGTACTTTTTTTTATTTGATTAATCAAATCAAGAAAGCCACTGACGTAATGAGCGAAAAATATCATAAACTTCATGTCTTCGTCGTCGTAGCCCCCCTCTTTGTTTAAGAGTTCGAGTATGCCAATAACCTTTCGATTTGAGTTAAAAATTGGCGCGGTTATAAGATTTAAGGTTTTAAAACCACTACTTTTGTCAATGTCAGGCAAAAAATGAGGGTTTTCATATGGATTATTCGCAATGATTGGTTTTTTGGTTTTAAGAGTGTAGCCTACGATGCCTTGATCGTAAGGCACCACAATTTCTTCCATTCCGTCCGATAGCGTCGTCCAAAGTTTGTTTCGCTCTTCGTCATAAATGAAGATGGAACATCTTTGCGATCCAATAACGTCTTTGGCGTATTTTGATATGAGCGGAATCCCCTCCGTTAATGATTTTTTATTGAGTAGTTCTCGTCCAAAGTCAGCTAGTTTTGAATAGGTCTTTGTATATTTCATAAAATGGGGCTCCAAAATAAAATCGATTACGTCTCATAATTATAGTGTAAAAATTCAACAAAAAAAAGTACACCGCCACTTTTTAGTAATTCTAATTGAACTATAGGCATCCTTTATAAGTAGCACACAGTTCAAGTAATATAGTTTGCGTTCTCGGTCCCTCGAACCTCAAACACTAAAATGAGATACTTTGATAGAAGATTAGAGAGATGGTCAAAACAGAAGTTTAAATCACTTAAACGCAGACAAGGCAGAGCCAATAAATGGCTTACAGCAATAGCTAGAAAATAGCCTCATCTATTTCCACATTGGCAAATGAAATATGCAAAACTGGCTAAGTAATATCACTTGATTAAACAATAAGAGCCGTGTGACGGGAGACTCTCAAGCACGGTTCTGTGAGAGCCTTAGAGGGAAGTTCTATTTGGCTACTCGACCACTTTTTTGCATTATCAAAAGTAGCGGTGGCGACTGACCCTTAAATTTATAAAAAATCGATCGAATCTATAAATGTTGGAGCCTTAATACCTGTTCCATTATTCTCAAAGTGACAGTCTGTAATTTTTATAGCCATAGGTAAATCCTTTTTTGTGCTAACGGTTGACTTGAACTAATAAATTTTCAGAGAAAATTTATTAGTTCCAAGGTTTTGTTGTACTTTTTAGTCTAGTAAAGCCATACTATTTTGAATACTCTCATCTATAAATTTAAGAAGCTCATCTTTGTTATTAATAGCTGTTAAGTATTCACTTCTATGTTCATTTTCAATAAGAGGTGGAACGATATTATTTTGAATAGCTTGAAAAGCCATTATTAATCTTCCAACCCTTCCATTGCCATCGGCAAAAGGATGCACTCTTTCAAATAGAATATGAAACTCTGCAATATTTTCTAAGCTCATTTTATTACTATTAAACCTATAAAGTAAATTTTCAATATCATTTGAAATTTTATTAGGTGCTGATAGTTTAATATCTACACCTTTAATATATCTTTCATCTAGTCTATATGCTCCAATAGGCTTTGAAACAAATTGAGGCACTACATGTAGAGCATCTTCAAACATAATTGCATGTATGTCTTTTATAAAACTACTGTCTATGATATTTTCTTTATTAGTAGCCTCACGAACTATTACATCATAAGCTTTTGCAAATCCTAAGATAACAAGTTGTTCATGTAAGGGTTTGTCTCCAGCAGTATTTCCGTGTTCAAGTAACTCTTTTGTTTCACCGAAAGAAAGAGTCGTACCTTCCATCGCGTTTGAGTGATGGGTGATTGATATACGAAGTTGTCTAAAAAGCTCTTCCCTTTGTTTTAGTGTTAATTCATTTAATTTTTTCATAATCATCTATCTCCTTGTTTGTCTTCTTAATGCAATAATGAAATGGTACACTATAAAACCAGTAATAAATTTATTAATTAGCCATATGTGGAGAAAGTTTGCATAAATAGAATCTTTACTTGGCATTTTTATGTTAACGAATATTGCTAAATCATTTAATGAACCAAATTTAAATAAGTATATGATTATGGATAATGTTAAAATAATGGATATATGTTGCATAGTATACATTGAGGGCTAAAGAGAGAAAGAGAATACCTGTTGTTTTAACAAAAGATGAAGTAAAGATAGTTATGGAAAACATAAAAGGGATTTATAACCTTATAAGATAAAAAAGATATGAGAGATGGAGTTGGTGCTGTTTATTTGCCTTATGCACTAGAAAAAAAATATAAAAATGCTAAGTTTGAAACTAAATGGCAGTATCTTTTTCCTGCTATAAATCTTTCTAATGATCCACGAGCGAAGACAATAAGAAGACATCACATACATGCAAAAACTTTAGGGAGAAACATAAAAGTAGCTGCACAAAAGAGCAACTTAAACAAGCGAGTAACTTCACATATTTTTAGACATTCCTATGCAACTCACCTACTCCAAGCAGGAATTGATTTGCGGAGCATACAAGAACTTTTAGGTCATAAATCTGTAGAAACAACAATGATATATACTCATGTTGTATCGGAATTGAACAAGACTAAAGTTATGAGTCCACTTGATTTTTAGGAGAGAACATCAGTTTTATAATCCCTATCTCAAAGACCCAATAGCCTGTTTCGCAATATCTATAAATCCATCAGCTCCAGGGACGAAAGGGATGAGCGACGTTCCTATGCCTCCCCACACAATCATAAGCACCATCATGAGAATGAGAATTTAAGGACACAACCCACTACTTTGAGTGAAATTAAGCTACAATAGTTCAAACAAGACAAATGTAATACTTTATGGAAATAAGAGTTATAAAATATTTATAGGCATTAAGTAGCGGGTTGTGTCCCTTAAATTTCTGACCCTTAAATTTTTAGCTCCCAAGTATATTTTTATCCTTTTCTCGTTGCGCTTCGGGAGAGGATGGAACGAGAAAGAAACAAAATTGCTAAAGCGCTAGTTTTTCAATGCTCACGCCGTTGTCTTGAATAAATTTGGAGATGACCGCGGAGTGGGTGTGCTCGTACTCTTTGGCGTAAACGATTCTTTTTATCCCGCTCGCTATGAGATTTTTGCTGCATTCGCTGCAAGGTTCAAGGGTGACGTATATCGTGGCGCCATCAACGCTTATGCCCTCGCGAGCCGCCCAAATGATGGCGTTCATCTCCGCGTGAATCTCATAAGTTTTACTCCACTCATGATGTTCTGAAGTGTACTCGCCATTCCAATGGTCGCGACAGTTCATGTAACCCGCCGGAGTTCCGTTGTATCCGGTGCTTAAAATTCTGCCGCCTTTTACGATGACCGCTCCGACCTGTTTTGATACGCATTTTGAGGCCGTCGCCAACTCCGTGGCTATGTTTATAAAGTTTTTATCGTTTAACATGTTTTTGTCCAATTGATTATTTATTTGTGTGAACGTCGATTTGTGGATAAGGGATTGAGATTCCTTTCTCGTCAAACGTGAGTTTGACCGTTTCTAGCGTTTCGTAATAGACCGCCCAATAGTCTTCGTTAAGAGTCCAGACTCGAACCACGAAGTTTACGCTACTCTCGGCGAGTTCGCTTACCGCGACAAGCGGAGCGGGTTGGGTTAGGATTCTACTGTCGGCTTGCACTATTTCCATAAGCGTCGCTTTCGCGAGTTTTAAGTCGTCTCCATAACCAATGCCAAAGACGTGGTCGACGCGACGTTCTCGTTTGTTTGAAAAGTTCGTTATATTCCCGTTTATGACTCTAGAGTTTGGAACGATAATGGTGCGATTGTCCACGGGAGAAATGGTGGTTGAAAAGAGGTTAATGTCTTTAACGGTGCCAGTCGCTCCGCCCGCTTCGATTAAATCGCCTATTTTAAAGGGGCGAAATATGATGATGAGAACGGCCGCTCCAATGTTTGAAAAGGAGCCTTGAAGCGCGAGACCGATGGCGAGCGTCGCGGCGCCTAAAACGGCCACGAAAGAGGTCGTGTTTATTCCAAGGGCGTTCAACGCGGCCATGACGACCACCAATAGTAGGACAAAGTAAATAAGACTCTCGCTAAACTCTATCAAAGTCGAGTCGATGGTCGCTTTTTGCATGAGCCCTTTAATAAGTTTCGTCAATTTATTGACCAGCCACTTTCCAATGACGAAGATTAGCAAAGCCGCCACTATTTTTAAACTATATTCGCTTGCGTAAACGATGGCCAAGTCCGCGTACTTCGACGCCTCGGTCGTTACTATGGTTGCGTCCATTCATAAATCCTTTGAGTGTTAAAATTTTTATAATTGTATCTGAAATCGGTGAGAGGCCAAATACTTTTTACTTTGCCGATTTGTTGATAAAAATAACCGCCAGCATGCTAATGGCTCCGCCTACGACGATGTGCGCTTGAATGGGTTCTCCCAAAACCGCCCAAGCGCTTAAAAGCGCGAAAATGGGCACTAAAAACATGAACGAACTCGTTTTCTCGCTACCAATCTTCCCGCTCGCCATGTAAAAGATGGTGGTCGCCAACGTTTGACCCAAAATCGACAGATATATGAGCGCCACCCAAAATTTGAAACCTTGATCAAACACCGCGGACAAGTCCGAGTTAAAGGCGTATCCAAATGAAACGAACGTAGCGACAAGAGAGATAAAAAAACTATAATGAACGGGGTGAATGTGCGCGTTCGCTTTTTGCGCCAATATGGTGACTCCCGCCCACATGGTGGCGCCCAACAAAAGGTAGGCGTTGGCTCCGTTGAGAAATTGAGACAAGTCATGGAGTTCCAAGATGACGAAGGCTCCGACTAGACCGACGACTAGACCAACGTACTGCAATTTGAGGACTCGTTTTTTAAACAACGCGGCCATGAGAATAAAGGTCATGATGGGAGAGAGCGAAGTTATGATTACGCTGCCAGCTCCCGCCAAGCCGTACTTTATTCCCAAAAACGAACTTATCATAAACGCCACGTTCAACGCCGAACTCGCCATGATGAACAGAATGGAATTTTTGTTTAGAGCGATGGGCTCTTTAAAAAAGTAAAGAATGGGCAAAAAAGAGAGCGACATTATGAAAAATCTCCAAAAAATTATGACGTCCATCGGCAATTGACACGTCAAAATTTTCAACGCCGTCCATCCGCCGCCCCAAAGAAGCATGGCCAAGACTAAAAGGTATTGGTAAGTCGCGTCCTTATTTTTCAAATGAGCTCTAAATTAATCGTGCCGTCCGTTTCTTTGACGAGTTGATTCATAAGGTCAAAAAGCGCGTCGCTCGCCTCTTCAACTTTTGTGAAATTGCCAATGACAACGTCTTTATTGTCGCTTAGCGATTGAACTCCTTCGTTTACAAAGGCTATGTTTTCATCGATGCGTTTATGCACCTCGTTGTGATAAGACGCCATTTTGGCAAATGTTTCGCTATTTCCAAAGAGCTCGATCGCACTGGAGTCATACCATTTTCCAAAGGCGCAACTATGCGAATTTTTATTGAGGATCTCTTGTGAATAGTTGCCATTCGTAACGGCGGCGTAGGCTTCTGATTTAAATATTATATGTTGAATTTTATAGATTGTCATCATCAAATCAACGCTGCTTTTATTGGCGACAAGTGAATTTTTTTCTAGTGATTGATTAAAGATCGCTGTCATGTTTGAAAATTCATCCATCGCCTCATGGTTTTGCGTGGCGATGGCGTTCATGCTTAGGGAGTAATCGGAGATGTTGTTTGACTCTTGTTTTAAAGTTTGAATCGTGATGGAGATTTCACTTGTCGCTTTTTGGGTGCGTTCGGCAAGTTTTCGAACTTCGTCGGAGACGACGGCAAAACCGCGACCGTGTTCACCCGCTCGCGCCGCTTCTATCGCCGCGTTTAAGGCGAGCAAGTTGGTTTGTTCGGCTATGTCTTTGATGAGGTCAATGACCGAGTTTATCTGAATGACTTTTTCATTGAGTGAAGTAACCGTGTTGGCGGTGTCCGAGATAAGCTCATAAAGCTCGGTCATCTTATCGTTTGTGAGCGTGACGGACTCGTTTGTTTTTGTGGAGAGTTTCGCCGTCTCTCTAGTCGAGAGCGCCACTTCTTTGATTTCACTTCCTATTTGCTGGATATTTTCCATGATAAGGTCTAAATTTCCTCTAACGCCTCCGTTCTTGGAAGAAAGCTCTTTTGAAAATACGCCAGACATTTGAAACTTTGCGTTTTCTTTCATGGCTTCAAGAGTGTCGGCTATGGCGTTTGCGGTGTCCTTAAACTCGCCATGAAGGCCTGATGAGAAGATGGTTCTTGAACCGTCGCCCTTTGTTACGGCAAAAATGCTGTTTCGCGTTTCTCTTAAG
>CALDOC010000283.1 GCA_937914675.1 uncultured Sulfurimonas sp. | reverse complement strand
AAAAAAGTAAAAGCGTTTAGTTGCTTTCCACCGCGCGGTCGTTTAGCTCTTGAACGGGACGCTCGTTGTCCGCGTAATATTTTCTAAACTCTTCGATTTGACTTTTTGAAGCGGTCATCGGCGTTTTAAGAAGGTACCACTGAACGTTTTCTGAACATGGAGGAGTGGTTAGCGATCCAACGTAGTGATAATAATCCACGGTGTCGTTTGGCAGAAGATCTTGCGGGTCGACTCTAATCTCGCCGCCGACGTTTCCTAAGACGTTGTCAAGCATGGGGTTGTTTTTGCCCTCTTCAAAAAAGACCGCGATTACGGCCAACTGTTTTGTTTCTGGATTTTGGTGAACCAAATGCGCGACCAAGTCGTAACGCTTGTTGTTGACCGTATGTTCGGATTTTCCATGAAAATGAAACTGCAACAGTTTAAAAGTTTCCCCATGGAGAGTTATGGTTCCGCCCATTTTAGGAGTGACTTTTATGGAGTGGCCGTTGTCAATCACTTTCGCCGTCGTGTGAACGTCTTCGTGTAAACTAACGTCGTACTGGTGATTCATGGAAACGGTTTTACCGGGAACTATGTTAATCGGCGATTGGGCGTGCCCAGTTCCACAAGTTTTGGAAAATTCATCCCAATGCGTCGGTCCGTTATGGCCACTGTAACCAAACTCTTGATGCTCAGACGCGTTTACCGCGGCTCCTAAAAGAATAATGGTCGCTAAACTTACAAATAATTTCATATTATATCTCCTCTGTTTTTAATCGACAATTGTACTATTTATTTCTCAAGAATAAGTTTAATTCAGAAAAACTGAGATATTTTCGAGATATTTTTGATATAATCTTTTAAAAAAAAAAGCTTACAATAATAAAAAAATCAAAAGGCTACATTATGTTTTCAACAGTTAAATCAAAGGTTATTTTATCCTTAGTTTCCGCTTTTCTTTTAGGACTTCTGAGTATAACTTACTACTTGTCGCATACTCTTCATGGATTGTCAAATAGCACGACAAAGAAATCGCTTGTCATGTTAAGTAAATCAATCTTTCAAACGATGACGGGAAGTATGATGCTGGGTGATCCAACCGTTGTGAACAAGGCGTTTAAAGACGCCAAAGAGATACAAGGCATAGAAAATTTAAATATATATAAATCAAAATCCGTTATAGAGATCTACTCTCCGGATGAAAAATATACAAACTCTCCAGTCATGCTTGACGTGTTGGCAAACAAAAGCGTCAAGATTATAGAAAAAGATGAAAACGGACACCATACGATAGAGATGATACAGCCCATGGTCGCAGAAGAGAGATGTCTGGCTTGCCACTACAACGCGCGAGTTGGCGACGCCCTTGGCGCTATGGATTTGGTCATATCTCTGGATGAAAACGACGCCGACATAGAAGAGACGAATATGCGACTTTTATTAGCTTTAATCGCGGGCAGTGGAATTTTCTTAGTTTTGGCGTTGTCTTTTTTCGTAAGAGAAATATTTACGCCGTTAAATGGTTTGAAAAGTCGCATATCCGAACTTGTCAGCGGTGACAAAGATTTAACCAAAAGACTTGTTCGGACGGTTGAAAACGAGTTTGGAGACACGGCTCATGAGGTCAATAATTTTATTGAAATGATTCAATCCACCGTAAACGACGTGAAGCGCCTCGGTGAGCAAAATAGCGAGATCGCGGGTCAAATAAAACTCTCAGGGCATGTCATAAGAAAAGGAACGGAGCAAGAACAAGAGATAGTCTCAAAGACGACGCGAGACAGCGAACAGATCAAAGAGATGATAGCGAAAAGCATAGAAACGGTGCAACAGACTCAAGAGACCGTCGAACGAGCGAGCAAGGAGCTGAGTAGCGCCAAAGAGTCTCTAAGCACTCTTGGCTCCGAAGTTCGTTCTTTTGTTGAGATAGAACATGAACTTTCTCATGAACTTTCAGGACTTAAAACTAACGCCGACCAAGTAAAAGACGTATTAAACATTATAAAAGACATAGCGGAACAAACAAATTTACTCGCTCTCAACGCAGCCATTGAAGCGGCTCGCGCGGGCGAGCATGGACGCGGGTTCGCCGTAGTCGCCGACGAGGTGCGTAAACTTGCCGAGCGCACGCAAAAAAGTTTAACTGAAATCGACATGAGCATAAGCACCATAGTGCAATCGATAAACGACGTAAGCGACAAAATGGGTAAAAACGCCAAAAACATAGAGAGTCTGGCGCATGTGTCAAACGACGTGGAAGAGAAAATAGGCGTAACTTCCGTCGCCATACAGGCGTCAAACAAAGCGGCTATAGAATCCAAAAAAGACAGTATTGCCATGTCTCTTGGAATACAAAGCGTTATCAACGCCATTTCCGACATTGACGCCCTCTCATGCGCAAATGGCACTAGCGTTAAAAGCATTGAAGAAGAACTTGAAAAATTAGTCAATATCGCTTCGTCGCTTCAACGTACCATTAACGAGTTTAAAAGTTAAATGCTAAAAACAGCGCTCTTGTTTGGAGCGATCTAATTTCGCGTATTTCTCTTAGGATTACTTTAACATGATAACATCCCACAAAACATTAAGGTTGTCAACAGATGAAAATGATTACTTCGGCGTCGGAGGACGCGATAAACGCTTATAAATTAGTTAAAGGATTGCAAACTAGATTTGTTGAGAAGTTGGACGCCTTAAGCGCGGAAATTGGCGAGAGCAAAAAGTTTGAAGAGGTGACATGGCTTCGAGACGAGGGGATTCATGGCGGTGGTAGCAGATTTGAGTCTCGCGACGAGACTCTTTTCAATACCGCGAGCGTCAACGTCTCTCAAGTGCATTATGATGACTCTCCGGAAAAAAACCTGCAAAGCGCCACGGCGATTTCAACCATAATCCATCCCAAAAATCCACACGCGCCTTCGATTCACATACACATAAGTTTGACGGAGTTGAAGGACGAGAGCTCTTACTGGCGGATCATGGCGGATTTGAATCCAAGTATCGCGAATGAGGAGGACAAAAAGAGTTTTGAGAAGGCGCTTGAAGATTTGGCCTTGGACGCTTATGAGGAGGGTTCAAAGCAGGGCGACAAGTACTTTGAAGTTCCCGCGCTTGGAAGAACTCGCGGCGTTTCCCACTTTTACTTGGAAAACTATAAAACGGGCGACAAAGAGAGAGATCACGCTTTCGCCAACAGCTTTGGAGAGGGCGTCATAGACGCTTACGTCGAGATAATCGCCAACGCGTTTAAGATGAGAACTTCCATCTCACAAGAAGACGTTCAACGACAGTTGGAGTATCACACTCTTTATCTGTTTCAAGTTTTGACTCTGGACAGGGGAACGACGTCGGGACTTCTCATACACGACCAAAACGACGTGGGAATCATGGGTTCTTTGCCAACCTTTGTAAATAAAGAGCTGCTAAAGTCATGGTCTGCAAACATGCGAGAGCCGCAAGACGAATTGGTTCAAAATCTAGTGAGCGTCATAAATGACGACGGCTTGGTGGACGTGGCGACGAAAGAGAGACTCGCGCAAGTCGTGAGAACTCATTACAAACGCCATCCTGATGCTTTAAGCATGCAAGCGAGCGGCGACAGCGTCCCTAAAACAGTTAGCAATCATATGACGAACGCCTAGCTAAAATCCAAATATGTCGTCAAGGGAAGTTTGGTTCGCGTCATCAGAAAAGTCGTCGTAGAGATTTAAAATTATTTTGATTTGCTCCAAATCCGCTTTCAACGACGCGTCCATAAAATCCAGCGTTTCTTCTTTTTTAATAAATATCGAATCTTGCCAATTGCTTAGATTGTTTAAAAAGGAACCTAATAGGAGTCTAAAATCATTTCCCATGGCAAGACACTCGTTTGAGTACAGAGATAATATGACGGAGAGTTCCGTAACTATGTTATGCACCGCGCTTAGTTGAGAATAATCCCTCAAAAAACTGCCATAATATGAAAAAGTAGTTCGATAATCATTGATCTCTTCTAGTGTGATGGTTGGATATACTTTTTCGTAATCTTTCGCTTTCATTTTTTCCAAGATGTCGAGCATCTCTTCAATCGTCTCATCATCCATGAAAGAGTAAGTGTAGATTTTTGCGTTGGAAGAGTTGTCTTGAATGAAGATATTGCTTTGCTTTTTTTTATTGACGCTATATTTTAAGACGCCATTTTCATACGCGTACGTAAATTGAAGTTTTTCCAGTCTCGATATGAACGTATCTATAAAATCTTTTATATTCGAGTCTATTGACATGAAATATATATCACTTGACTCTTCCAATGAAATATTGACTTTATTGAGAGTCGTTAAACTATTTTTACATTCACTCAATAAATTATAGAGTCGCGCAAACCTATCATATACGTGTTCCGAGTGTTCTAAGCGTAATCTAAATATTACAAAAGACCAAAAGTCGTCCAAAGATTCTTGAGAGACTATGGTAAAAGTGGTTTTGTAGGCATACAACTCATTCATATCGCCCCCTTATAAGTATAATTAGATTATATATTAAGAATAAGGAGTATATGAAAATAAATTGTATATTAAGTAATCATTCGCTGCAATTCACGTAGCTCTTCAAGTTTAATATAAGGACTTCATAAGTTTGTCTTTGTCTACGGAGTCAATGGCTTTAGTTGTGTCGACAGTGTCGTTAACGTCTGCAAGAGTTATATTTTTACCTTTAGAGGCCGCAGCCATCGCTTTTTCAGTGTCTACTGAATCTTTGGCTTTTGTCTTGTCTATAGAGTCCATCGCTCCGCCCATGTTAAACGCCATTGCAAAAGTTGAAAGTAGCGCAACGGAAACTAGTGTTTTTTTCATAAAGAAACCTTTGTATAAATTTGCGAAATTATATCAAAATTATTTATGATTGGCTCTTCTGTCGCCTCTATTGTTATTTGTATTTTGATGGGTGTAATTTTTTTTAAAACATGTTTGGCAGATATTGTACTTTGTGTTCATAGGCAACGTGGCTCCGCACAGTTTACACTGATGCGCGAGTTGGTTTTGTTGAAGAGTGGATTCTATGTACTTGTTTAAAAGCCCGCGAGATTGTCTAGCTTTTTGTTCATCCACGAAGTACTCCTCAAAACGATAACTGAGCCACAAGTAAAGGGAAATTTCTTTTACCATGTCTTCGGCTCGCAGCAAATCATCCGTCGTTTGCGCGTACCCGCCAATGAGGAGCGGAGTAAAGTAGCGTACTTGCTCTTTTCTTTGCAATGAATGCAAATAGGCCTCATACGCGGATACTATGTATGGAGATTTTAGAGTTAAAGGAGCGCATGAGAGATGATATTTCGTGGCGATGTCCAAATCGTACTTGTCCACGATGATGGAAGCTTCGAGCATGTCATCAAGAGTCGCCGCATGAAAAGGACCGTTAAATTCCATGTTTTGCGCAAAGAATTTCAGTATTTCGTAAAGCGAACTCTCTTCTAAGATTTTTCCCACGAGTTTTATATGTTCCAAATTCGCCATAACGCTAAAAGGAACGCTGATGACATGATCCATTTTGTAAAAGTTTTTGCGCACTATTTTTAGAACGTCGCTACTTAAAGCGCCTACAAATCCCTCTTCGTTGAGTCCAAATCTACCGGCGCGACCAGAAATCTGATGCACTTCCGAGGCTTGCAGGTTCCTAGAACTAACGCCGTCGAATTTTTCCGCTTTAGAAAAAAGTATGGTTTTGATAGGCAAATTCATGCCCATGGCGATGGCGTCGGTAGCCACGAGCAGTTGCGTCTCTCCCGAGCGAAAACGGCGAGCCTCTTCGCGTCTTACTTCTGGCGACAAGTTGCCATACACAACGCTCACTTTAAAGTATTTGGAAAAATCTTGTTTGAGCCTCAGCACGTCTTTTCTGCTAAACGCGATGATGGCGGTTCCCTCTTGTACGTCTTTTGGATGAGTGTGATTCTCTAAAAGCGTCAGAGGATTTTTACGCTCAAACTCTATGATTTCAAGCTCTTCTCCAAGGTATTTTGCAAGAGCGACGATAGCCTCTTTGGAGTTGCTTGAACCCGTCATGATAATCTCTTTTGCGGGAGCGCCAATGATGGCGTTCGCCCAGGCCCAACCACGGTCTCTATCGTCTATCATCTGCACTTCGTCTATCACGCAGACGTCCACGTCCACTTCAAAGTTTAGCATCTCGATGGTTGAGCTTATGTGCGTCGCGTCGTCGTCTATGATCTGCTCTTCTCCCGTTATAAGCGAGCTGTCTACTCCACGAGATTTGAGCGTTTCGTAACCCTCAAGCGCCAACAAACGCAGAGGAGCCAGATAGTACCCGGTATCCGCCTTTTCCAATCTTCGCATCGCCTCGTAAGTTTTTCCGCTGTTTGTCGGACCGATGTGAAGAGTGAGTTTTCTTCGCGTCTCTCTCGCGAGAGGAAAGAGGTTTTTAAAGTCTCTTATCGTGCGAGCGAGTAGTTCATGCCGCTGCTTTTTGATAAGTTGCTCATGAATGTTATAGATGAAAATTCTAGTCGTTTTTTTGACTATTTTTGCCGTTATGGTCAAGTTTTGAGGAAGGAGCTCCACTAAAATTTCATATACTTTCGCATGCAACGTCTCATCATCAAAGTGAAGCAGTTGAGAATATCTCGCGCACTCGGCGACAAGCTCTTTTAAAGATTCTGAAAACTGCTCTTCACGCTCTTTTTTGGCGACTTCCAAGAGGGCGTCGAAGTTAAATCTTTTAGAACTCCAAATATTTTCCAAAACTTCGTCGATGTGGACATGAATCTCTAGCAAGTATGGAACTTCTATCTCTGAAAATGGAAGTTTTACGCTTGTTTTTACCTTGAAAAGCATCTCCTCGGCAAAAATTTCCAAGCTCTCCGACGCAATCTTTGTTTCTATTATTTGAGATAAAAGTTTTTGATTTATCATAGGATACGCGAATCTACTTTTTGGTGGACTCGCTCGCAAAGCTGTAACTATCTGTTGCGTCGTAAGATAAGCATGGGGTATTTTAAGGGATTTTATAAACTTGTTTATACTCTCTTGTTTGGCTTGTACGCATTCGATTTTGTCTAACGTGATTTTTTTTGTTATTTCATCAAAATCGGCTGTTTCAAGATACTCGTAATCATATGGTTTTGTATTGAGAGTGAGAATTTTATGAAAAAACTGGTCATAAACCCTATACTCCAAAGAAGCGTTAAACTCCAAAGAGTCGTCTATGTCAAAAAAGCCGTCAAGCTCTTTTTGGAGAGACTCTTTTTTCTTCTCAAACCTTATGTGACGCAGCGTCGACTCCACTTTTTCTATGGTGATTTTTTTGCTTCTCATGCTGCCAAACGTGCCGTAAAGTTTAGTCTCTTCCTCTCGAGTTACATGTAACTCGTCGAAGAAATGTTCCAGTTTGTCTTCTCTGTTTGGTAGCGGCGCCTTTGGAACGGATTTGTAATAAATCACGTTATTCGCTTGAAAAAAGTTAAGTATCTCCTCTCTATACCCACCATCCGCTTCACTCCATATCATACGAATGGTTTTTAGAAGCAATTTTTTGTTGTGCTCTACGTCGTAGATGCCAAGAGTCGCGAAGAGCTCGCTAAGAGTCTCCGAACTAACCCTTTCAACGCCAACGTCAAAAGGATCGTCATCAAAATATATTTTGATTTTCTGATTTATTTTTGTATTTTTTTTATTCTTTTTAGCCATTGGGTATTATAACTCTAATCATACTCTTAAGTCAATAAGAGAAGATTGTTAAGTGATGACAGGGCTATGCAATAGGAGTTCAAAAAGATGTAGTGAAGATATGTGAGAACTCGCTTTAATGCTTACAGAGGAAATAAGTAGATAAAATGCCAATATTATTTAAAAGGATAATGTTAATGAAACAACTGTTTGGCTTTATGGATGAGACTGGTGTACTTTCCAATGACCCGCTGCAAAGATTTTTCGCTTTAGGTTTACTCAAGCTAGAAAATACATCCGCTTTATTTGAAGATATGAAAAGACTGAAAGATAGGTACTCAAAGCCTAAGGGTTTCGAGTATAAGTTTACTGGTATCAAAAAAGATTCAGATCTTGCCATCCATAAAGAACTCATAGATATTTGTTTTGCGCATCCTGAATTTTCTTTTGCCTGTATCGTAGTTGATAAACTAAATGAGAACCATTCAACTCCAGATAGTACTTGGGAGATGCAACTTGAACTTGCTAAAAAGCATAT
>CALDOC010000282.1 GCA_937914675.1 uncultured Sulfurimonas sp. | reverse complement strand
AAAAAAATGAAGCATTATTGCAAATACATAGAAAAATTCTTTACTTTTGAGCTGGATGAGACAGATAAACGAAAACTCTATGAAGCTATATTAACAATGAAGTGATATATTCTCTATAGCAACGAAATAACCCCTTCGTTTCAATCCCTTATACTTCCATAACACACCCACAAAAAGGAAAGTTATGGAACAAAAAATCTACTTGCTCTGCTACGACATTGCCGATGAAAAGCGTCTCTATCGCGTGAGAAAACAGAGCTATCCACTTGCCCTTGGCGGGCAGAAATCAGCTCTGCAACTCTACGTCTCCAAGAGGGAAGCTTCTCGTGTTTTACAGGTTTTAAAAAGCCACGTCAAAGAGGATGAGGACAGGATAAACATCATACAAGTCTACGACGCTCCGCTGATGCTTGGAAAAAGCCTTGAACTCTCTTACGACGAGGGGGCGATTATCATATGAGAAGCGTAATCATAGACAAAGACTCAGAAAGTCTCGAGATAAAAGGCTCAAAAATCTACACCAAAAAGCACACCATTCCGACCAAGATGGTGGATATGTTGATTTTGACTGAAAGCGTCCAAGTGACGCCAAAAACCATCATCAACATCACAAACGAAAATATTCCGCTGCTCTATCTCAGCAAAGATAGTAAAAAGTTTGCACTCACTCTTCCCGCAATCTCGAAAAACTCCGAGCTTAAAGTGATGCAGTATAAAGCGCTCACACACAATGTAGAGATTGCTAAACGACTTTTGTATGAGAAGTTTGTCACGCACCAAAAAACTCTCGAAGAGTTTGAGATAATCATTGACGTACAAAACGAGCTCACCGCCTTGGCGATGGCAAAAGACATCGATTCGATGATGGGAGTGGAGGGCGCTTTTGCACGGCGCTATTTCGGACACTATTTTGCGCTGTTTGAGCGCAAACTTACAAAAGGGTTTCGCAGTAAAAATCCTCCTCAAGACCCTGTAAACGCGATGCTAAGTTTCATCTATACCTTGGCGTACAACTCCATCACCGCCAAGCTTTATATGCGGGGATTTGAGCCGAGCATTAGTTATTTGCATACGCCGTTTCGCAACCATTTCGCGCTTAGTTCCGATCTTATGGAACCATTACGGGCGGAGATTAACGTTTTTGTCGCCAGACTCTTTTTGGATGGACAACTCGGCATGGAAGATTTCACCTTCAAAGGAGGAGTCTATCTCAAATACCAATCAAGGACAAACCTATGGAAAACGCTCAAACCCTTTATGAACCAGCTCAACAAACAGGTGAACAAACAGATGGCGACGCTCAAGCGAGAGATTCAAAAAAGAGAGATTTGATTCTCAAAGACAAAGCACTCATTGTCTCGCTCAAGGGTACATATGTTGAGGTAAGCAACGGTATTTTGTCTCAGATTTATGGAGTGCGTAATCTCCAAAATCTCTATATTCACAAGGACATAGCGCTGAGTATTGCGGATTGTTTCGCGATATCCAAATACCTGAAAATCTCTTTTATCGATGCCAACGGCAACATCGTGGCGAAATACCTAAGGGTGAAAACAGTATGAGCAGGGTAAAAAATGATTATCTGATTTGCTACGACGTCAGTGACCCAAAACGCTTGGCGAGACTCGCTAGGTACTTGGAAAAGGAGGCGTTTCGGATTCAGTATTCGATTTTCTTGTTTGCAGATGCCACGAACGGGGAGCTAGAGAAGATTTGCTCAGACGCAAAAGAGTTGATAGATGAAGAAAAAGATGATTTGCGAGTGTACACCATAGCAAATAGCGGGTTTAGGGCGGGAATAGCGGTGGATTTGGATGAACCTTTTATCATGGTCTAAGTCCATTTTCTGTAAAATAACGACTTTCTTTGAAAGCTTAACTTTCTCTGTTTAAGTTTTCTAAAAAAAGTAAAGTTCGCATAAACGGGAGTTTTCAAGGTGTTTAAACTAAATAAGA
>CALDOC010000281.1 GCA_937914675.1 uncultured Sulfurimonas sp. | reverse complement strand
AAAAGTTAAACAAGGATTTTATATCTATAAAAGTTGACAGAGAAGAGTTGCCACAAGTCGATAGTTATTTTCAAGAGATATATCAAAAAATAAATAAGAGAAAAGGTGGTTGGCCTTTAAATATATTTTTAACTTCTAACAAGGAGCCGTTTTACGTCTCAACGTATTTACCCCCTTCAAAAGAGTTGTTCTCCGAGGGTTTAGACACTTTGATTCCAAATTTGGCGAATAGATATAAAAATGATTATAAATCAATTTTAGAAGACGTTAAACAAATTAAGGACTCCTCAGTCGTTGTTAAAGGGATAGCCAAAAACATATCATCCGATACTCTGAGTAAGTCTATTTATGAGAGTTACGACGAAGAGCATAGTGGATTTGGGCATGGAAGAAAATTCCCTCAAGCGGCGAAACTCTCACTGATGATGGATTTAGCTTTTTTAAATAACGATAAATTATTGCTACAAAACTCTTATGACATGTTAGACTTCATGGCTTTGAGAGGTTTATATGACCATATAGAGGGTGGATTTTATCGTTATACTTCGGATTCTTCTTGGGAAATAGCGCATTTTGAAAAAATGCTTTACAATCAAGCAGAACTTTTGCCTATATACGTTCGCGCGTACAATAGGACGAATGGCGAGTTATATAAAGACGTGGTTGATGAAACCATTGCAATGCTGGATAAAAGATTTCTGAAAGACGCGTTGTATTACAGCGCTAGCGATACGGATTCTTCTAACCACAAAGAGGGAGATTTTTTCGTATTTAGCGTAGATGAAGTTAAAGGCGCAATGCAAAACAATCCTTATAAAGAAGAGATTGAAGATTCGTTGGATTTTGTAATGGAAGGAAACTTCCATGGCAACGTTCATCTTAATTTTTATACAAAATCTAGACCAAAAGGTTTTAAAGAGTTTAGAGACGATTTATCGAAAATAAGAGAGAATAAAGAGTATCCATTTATTGATAAAAAGATAAATACGGCTTGGAATTCAATGATGATAGAAGCTCTCTACAACGCTTCGTTCATTGACAAGAAGTACAAAGTAAAAGCGGATAAGCATTTAGAATCTTTAACGGCGGTTATGTTCGACAAGGGAGAACTGCATCATCAAACTCTTATAGGGCTAAAGCCAACGCAAAAAGGGCTTTTAGAGGATTATAGTTTCTTTATAGGGGCCTTGTTGGCTGGATACGAAATAGATTATGACGAGAATAAACTGGGTTTTGCGGAGTATCTGTTGAGTCGCTCTTTAAATCATTTCTATAGAAATGGCGAGTGGTATTTATCAAATGACAATATGAACATTAGGGCTACGTTAGTAGATAAATACTATACTTCTCCTTTATCGAAGATGTTGCAAAATATTATTAAATTAGCGTCGCTTAAAGATTCTTTCAAGTATGAAAGAATAGTTGTCTCTACTCTTGCCAATATCAATCATGAACTTAGCGTTTCCCAAAGTAACGCCCCCGCGGCCGCTCGCGCGTATTTGATGCAAAGTTTGGATATGGTCACGATTAAAAGCGCTAAAGCTAGGTTAGTTAAAGACGCTTTGAAGATTAAAAATATAAAGTATCCATACGTTTTGAGTAAAAAGACGGATGATTATGAATATTTAGCCTGTACCATGAGAAGATGTTTTTCTAAAGAAGAGAAGTTGGATGATATAATCAAAGCGATAGAGCAAACGGTAAAAAAATAAAATTATACGTTAAAAGGTAATATTTAATGTCAAACGCATGCCCTCTTAATTTTACAAAAGTTGATGAAAATATCTCTAGAATAAGCGCTTTAATTGTATCGACGCTTGTAATTCTATATTTATATTCCACTAGCGTATATATACTTTTTTTCTTATTCCTAGATTTTACGTTAAAACTTTTTTTAAACAAAGGAACTTCGCCCATTAGCATGCTGGCGGAATTTTTAAAAGGCGCGTTTCACATAAAAGAGAAGTTTACAGATGGAGGCGCAAAAAGATTGGCTGGTTTTTTTGGTCTATTTTTTGTTTTTTTACTTATAGCGACTCATTTTTTTGATTCTTGGGGCGTCTCTTTAGTGATAGCCATTATATTTCTCTCTTGTTCACTAATGGACGCTTTTTTTAGCTTTTGCATAGGTTGTAAGATATATTTTATAATTAAAAAAATATATCCAAATTTTATGAATGATTTATAATTTTGATTCTTTAGGCGATGACGCTACGTATCATGATGGCGTAGTGTAAAATAAAAAGATTGACAAAAAAGATAAAAAGAGATGAACCGCGGGAGACGATGTTTTGCAGTTTCGTTCTTTGCTTATCGTTTGTTTTAAAAGCTATTATGAAGTGAATGACGGTCGCTATTAAAAGGGTTAAAACCAACCAAAGTTTATTTCTTAGCAACTCAACGACTTGACTAGCGTCTTCGCTAAATAAAAGATAGATGAGCCCATCGTTAAAAATCATCCAAATGCCGCTAGAGAGAAGAATAGCTAAAGAGACGAGTTCAAAATATCCAAAAATTGGTCCAACGTGAGGGTAAACTTCTTTCTGCTTTTGCTTGTCCGTAAGGGTTACTCCCAAGACAAACATAAATATAGAACCGCCTATCCAAGCGATGGCGGCAAAAAGGTGAAAGTGTATGAGATAATTCAAATTGTTCCTTTCTTTTGAGAGTTGAATACTATTATAATTATGCTTTAATAATGTATAATGCGAAAAATTAAAGGCTCTAAAATAGATATGCAAATGGTAGTGGACTCCCTAAGAAAAGAAGGGAAAATATATAAAAAAATGCTAGAGGTCACTCCTCGCGAGTTAGGCGTGCGAAATAAAATAAAGATATACAAAGCCACTGACGTCTCAGGCTATTTTTGGGCTATTTTCGCAGTGAGTCAAAAAAGTCGCATTCTTATGAAAGACGTTCACAAGTTTGAAGAGATTTACGCGAAACTTACGCTTTATTGCGCGCATAATTTTAAATATAAGCTTATCTTTATAGACGCTCCATTGTGCTCCAAAGCGCAAAACGCTTTTAAAGAAGCGGGATGGAAAATTCAATAATGATTTTCTGCGACATTGGAAACACTTCTTGTCATTTTTTAGATGGTGAAAAAAGCTACAAACAAGACGTAAAAACTTTTGAACCCTCAAGCCTCAAAGATGAAATTTACTACGTTTGCGTCAACGCGGTAATGAAAGAAAAACTAAAAATCTTATCAAATTGGGTAGACGTATCCTCTTTTGTCGACATGAGAAAATATTACCCGACCATGGGAATCGATAGA
>CALDOC010000280.1 GCA_937914675.1 uncultured Sulfurimonas sp. | reverse complement strand
TTATTATTTAAAAAGCGAATAATACTCTAGACTGAATTATCTGTAATTGTCCATCGTATTCTCCATTTCCAGTTGGTCTCGCAACAGTATAATTAAGAAAAAATCTAATTTCGTTATTGAGATACCAATTAAGACCAAAACCGTAATCCGTCTGCTCGCCGTTTTGTTCGTCTTTATCATTAAAATTTATATGAGAGTATCGAAACGCCAACTCCAACGCGCCCTCTCTCGTAGGTTTTATTTTTCCAAGAGTGGAGTCGTCAAAGTTATATTTTCTTCCCGTTCCCAAAAGGAAATAACTCCCTTGAAGATAGACTCCGTCAAAATCGTAATTATTTTTCAAAGCGTTTAACGCGACGCTTGAATATTCCCCTTGAAGAGAGTATTTGTCATAGACGTAGAGCGCTTCGAAATTTTTCTTTCGCTCACTTGCGACATTTTTCACCTTTGCTTTGACGTATTTTTCGTTCATCCAATTTGATTCGGACGTTTGATTGAATTTAACGTTCTCGCCCTGCATGTTTTGCTTAGCAAAAGCCGTTCCAAGGGCGAGAAGATGATTCTTCCTCACTTTGTAAGCGTAGGTGATTCTAGAAGCGTACCCCGGTTGATTGACGCTATTTTTGATTCTCTCGTCTATTGAGTTTGTGTAAAAAGATCCAAACCAATTAACGCGACTCTCATCAAAATCTTTGCCGAGTAACAACTCTATGGAGACCTTTCTGCTATCACCATAGGCGTCATTTAAAGCTCTCTCCATAAAGGTGATATTTTTAGAACTGCTATACCCCTCTAAGGAAAATGGCACCTTAATGTTTCCAAATTTAAAACGATAATCACCCTCTAGAAACTCTAAAGAGCCTTGATAACCAAGAAGAACGTCTTTATATTTGTTTGCCCCAGTGTAACTATACTCAAACTCATAAAAGAGTTTTTCATCAAAAAAGCTCCCCTTATGATAAAATCGGATTCGTCTCCAATCATGCGCGCCATAAGATAAATTCGCTTGATCCACATACGCCAAATCATAACTTAATTGCGCGCCAAACTTATATCGGTAGTCAAATAAGCCTATCCCCTTTTTACTCTCTAATTTCTTTAAATACCTATGATAGTCATATGTTTCGTTCTGCTTTTTGACGTACTTGAGTTGCGCTTTTTCTTTCTTCTTCTTTTTGCTTTTTTTCTTTTTTTCTTTTTTAGCTTCCGTTTTATTTTGAGTCTCTTTGACGTCGACTACGTTTTGAGGCGTAACTACGAGTTCTTTTTGAGGAAGGATATTTTCACCTATCGTTTCATTCGCAAATACCGACACAACTTCCGTTGCAACTATCGCCGGCTCAATTTTTTTCACGCTTGCCACTGCTACAACGGGAGCGATATGCGCTTCTTTGGGAGCGTCAACAATAATAGGAGCAATTGGCGCATCCATTTTCACTTGCGCTTGATCAAATCTACTCTTATAGGTGGTTGTGACATAAGCGCTTGAATGCTCTTTTTGATATTTTGGCAAAACTTCTTTAGCGTCTTTCACTTTTTCATAACATCCGCATCTCACCGTTAGCGTTTTTCCTATCTCCATTAATTTGCATGAAACATCGTAACTCTCTTTTGATAACGTTTCTCTATTTGTCTCAGACGCAAATCTGCTTACAAGTTGTACCGTATAACAACTGCTTTGCGCATGAAGAGCGTATCCCAATAAAAGAGCTAAAAGAAATTTCATAAACTTTCTCTATCGATAATGATAAATTCCGCAGATTTGTTTGGTTTTAACCCATTGTCTTCGACTATGAATAGCGCGGGATTTTTAGAAGCTTGATTTATAATCGTGATGCCCTCGCCAAAACCTATGTCTGGATGATTCTTAACCAACGACGCCGTTCCTTTCGTTCTATCCCAAAACCATAACTCAAAACTGCTCTCTCTATCGCCACTCTCACCGGCTATGATCCAATACCCATTTTTTTGAAAATCATAGGTAATGTCTCTTATTCCTAGACCATTTAAATTCAACTTAATAGCTTCTGTGAAATTTGGCTTCTCTTCATTTAAAAATACTTCTTTGGCGTTTTTTATTCCTATTATCAAAGCGTAAGAATCCGTCATAGGAGCGCGGAAGCCAATGAGAACGCTCTGATTTGTATCGTCGACGCAAAGACCTTCTATATTCATGACGTTGTTTGAGAGCATGTTGTTTTGAAATATTTTTGGAAAGTTTTTTCTAAGATCGTCATAAAGATTTTGATAACTATGGAAATTTTCTATGGAACCGTCTTTATAATTAAACATGATGAATTTTTCGCGTTCAGCTTTTCTTTTGCCGTTTTTATCTGTCGTATGAGAAGTGACGCAATACACCAAATCCCCAATCGAAGTTATCGCCTCCAAATCTTCTATGTCTTTTTTAAAAATTTTTTTTATTTTTTTTGGCAGATTTAAACTTCCAACCTCTATGACATTCCCGTCTCCTTCTATTTCTATGAGTTTTAAGGACTCCGCATGATTGTCATCTTCGACTATTAACACTTTCCCATCAGGCATGGTAGCCGCTCCCGATGGTTCAAATACGTTATAAAATTTATCTTTTTTATAAATCGTATTTCCCTTAGAAAGATTATAAAAAGCCGTCTCTTCCACATAGACCAAAGCGTAAATCATAAGAGAAGCGCTCACAAGAAGACCAACCGAAAAGTAAGTATACGCCTGTTTAAGCCAAAAATATTTTTTCTTTATTTCCGACGCCAGAATGTGAAGATGATTTATCATCTCATTTGTAGATTTTTTAGAACTGAAAAGAGCTTTTTTTATTTTTTTTGAAAACTCTTCAGGCGTCAAGTCCGCCATATCCTGATAATACAAAAGACTTGAATA
>CALDOC010000279.1 GCA_937914675.1 uncultured Sulfurimonas sp. | reverse complement strand
TAAATTAGAAAGATATCTAAAATTTATGAGTTTTTAGGAGTTCCATAAGTTCAGTTTCTGGAATAACTCCCATATGTCTAAAAACTTCCTTACCATTTTTATCATAAATAATTTGCGTTGGAATCATGCTTATTTGTAAGCTTTGAGCCAAGCTTCTGTCTTTAGAAATATTTATATAATCAATATTATAGTTTGGATTTTCTTTGCTAACTTTGTAAAGCGTTTTCCCCATGACTTTACAACCATGACATGAATCTGAACCAATTTCTAAAAAATTCGGTTTGCCTTTGCCTATGTTTATTTTTGTAAAGTTGTAAGAACTCTCCTTGATTGTTTCTTCTTGCGCATGAAGATTCAACGCGAAGGCGGCTATTAAAAGCAACTTTAAAACTTGTTTTTTTCGACTCATGGTTCACTCTCCTATTTGTTCACTTTAATTGGGGAATTGTAACAAGATAATAAAAATACATCAAGACGTTTTAACGCTATAATGGGGTAAATTAATAAGGAGTGAACAATGAAATACACGCTTAACTTTAGAATATGGCATTGGTTAAACGCAATCATAGTGCTTGGTCTTTTAGGTACGGTCTTTTTAAGAAAAACATTTTTGAGTTGGAGAAGCAACTCTGAAATTTTGATGAACAAGCTTTTAGAGATGGATGTCACAATATCCGTTGATCAAGCGAAGGTTTTAGCGACTTCCATAAGAGCTGGAATGTGGGAATGGCATATTATTTTAGGCTATGCGCTTGCGTTTTCAGTTCTTTATAGAGTGTTTTTATACTTCAAAGACGACTCAAAGCATGAAAAATTCAGTGACTTAAACACCCACAAGAAATTGGTTCGCTCTTTGTACTATATCTTTTACGCATCGCTACTGTTTATGGCCGCTAGTGGTTTAATTATCCATTTTTACCAAGAGCTTCATCTAAGCAAGGAGTTGGCTCATGATATAAAAGAGATACACGAACTCATGTATAACGCCATTCTTATTTTTGTGCCACTGCACATAGCCGGAGTGTTTATAGCTGATGGAACAAGTGAGAAAGGTTTGGTCTCTAGTATGATAAATGGCGAGAACATTTCTAAATAACGAGTTATTAACACTTTACTAACAAAGTTCTCATACAATACGAAATCTAAAGAAAATACAAGGATTTCAAAATGAAAACTCTTAACCTAAAAAAAATAATTTCAATTTCAACTCTTGCTTCCATCTTACTCACGGGCTGTGGAAGTTCTAGTTCCGACGTAACTCTAGCCGCTACGACTTTTGATGGTCAACTTGTAGACAACTATGTTGAAAACGCCGACTATGTTTGTGGCGACGGAGAGACTGGCGTCACCACTCTCAATGGAAATTTTTCTTGTAAAAGTCTGCCTATCACCTTCTCTTTGGCTGGTCTTAAACTAGGTCGCATTGTAGAGATGACCGCGGATAAGCAAATATTTCCACAAGATTTAGTTGGAGTAGATAGAACAGATACGAATAATGCCGAAGTAGTTGCGATGGCGAGATTTTTACAGTCATGCGATGAAGACAGAGAACCAAGAAATGGCATAAAAATTCTTCAAAACGCAAAAGACGCTCTAGTCTCTTACGATGAGGATTTTGTTGCCTCAAATTTGGATACTTACGCGCAAGACGTCAACGTAACTCTTGTGGATGAAAATATTTCACTAGAGCATTTAACTTCAACAGTGGAACTTACCGACGCCATCAATCAGATTTCAACTACCTTGCCAACAGAGTTGCAAGACGCTCTCTTAAGCGTTCAATCAACTTTATCTCAGGACTTGACAAACGCTCTCTCATATATGGGTAACGAAGAAAGACTCGCGTATGACATATATAATAAACTATATAGTACTTACCCCGACGTCAAGCAGTTTACCAACATAGCCACTAAATCAGAGATTGCCCACATCAAAACCGTTCAAGTTCTTGTGCAAAAATACATCTCCGAGTACGCGCGGTTTACAAATATAGATCTACCGGAGTTAGGGTATAAAAATACGGACGTACTGGAGATGCAAGCTGGGACATATGACATTTCAGGGATTCAAAACCTCTATAACGCGCTTATTGCAAAAGGAGAAACTTCTAAACAAGACGCTCTTGAAGTTGGTTGTATGGTGGAAGTGACCGACATTAATGATTTAGATAGAGATATTCTGCTCTCGCAATATTCAAACGCGAATGACGTAACGGCCGCTTTTGACTTTTTAAGAAATGGAAGTTATAGTCATTACTGGTCGTTTGATTCTGGGCTAAAAACTATAGGAGTCACTGAGGGTTGTTGTTCTCTTGGCGTTATGGATGGAGTGGATTATTGTCATCCAGAGTATCCACAAAACGCTCAAAAAGGTTCAGGGATGGGTCATTAAAGTTTTTAACGACTAAAACAAAAAGTTCCAAAGCGCAAAGCTTTGGAACTAGAAGACGCCGCTTATCGAATCTGCCCACTTCCATAAACTTTGTACTTGTACGTGGTAAGTCCTTCTATGCCCATAGGACCTCTTGCATGGAGTTTATTTGTGCTTATGCCAACTTCCGCTCCAAAACCAAACGCCCCGCCATCAGTAAAACGAGTTGAGGCGTTCACGTAAACCGCCGCCGAGTCGATGGCGTTTAAAAATTTCTCCGCGGTTGTGATGTTTTCTGTGATTATCGCTTCTGAATGTCCGGAACTAAATCTCACTATGTGTTCTATAGCCCCATCGACGCCGTCAACGACTTTTATATTTAGGATGTTTGCCAAGTACTCAGTGTCAAAATCTTCATCCGTCGCGCGCGCGACTTCTATAATCGTTTGAGTGTTTAAACAACCTTTTAGTTGCGTGCCCGCCGCGTCAAAAGCTGTTTTTAAGAGAGGCAAGGAATGCTTGGCTATGCTTAAATCGACAAGAAGAGTCTCCATGGCGTTACAGACTCCGGGACGCTGCACCTTGGCGTTAAGCGCTATCGCTATGGCGTTGTCCAACTTCGCTTCTTTGTCTATGTAAGTGTGGCACTGTCCTTTATCATGTTTTACCACGCTAACCGTCGCGTTGTCGCTTACGTACTTTATAAGCCCCGCTCCGCCGCGAGGTATGATTAAATCAACGTATTTGTCCATCTTGATTAATTTTGCGACGCCCTCTCTTGAAGAATCTGGAATAAGCGAGATGAGAGACGATGGCAAATCATTGTCAATCAAAACGTTTTTTAAGACTTCGGCTATCGCTTTGTTGGAGTGTTCCGCTTCTTTCCCGCCTTTAAGTACGCAAACATTTGAGCTTTTAAAACACAACGCCGCAGTATCGGAAGTTACGTTTGGACGAGACTCGTAAATGATGCCGATAACGCCGATAGGAACGCTAACTTTCTCTATTTTCAATCCGTCTTCAGTAACCCAGCCATCCAAAACGCGACCGACAGGCTCTTTTAGAGCGGCTATCTCTTCCATCGCCACCGCCATGGCTTCTACGCGAGACTCATCCAAAAGAAGTCTATCCATAAGCGCGGAAGAGAGATTGTTTTTCTCTCCATCGTTCATGTCTTTTTTATTCTCTTTTAGCAACTCTTTCGTCTCGCTTCGCAAAGCCGCTGCCATCTCTTTTAAAATTCTATTTTTTTCACGTCCACTCAAAGTGTTCAAAACTCGACTTGCCGCTTTCGCTTCTTCTAAAAATTTTTCCATTTTTTTATGCCTTTAATATATAATGACGTTATCATAGCGCAATTAAATAAACTTAAATTATGCCAAGTTGAGACCAAAGCTAACTTGAAAAATGCTAAAAACGAAATTCTTGCATGAAAATGACGTTATAATGGGGCAAAAATAAGCTCTAATCACGTTGAGTTATAAACGAAGGAAAATTATGAAAACAATCACTTTTATTGGAAATGGAAACATGGCGTTGAGCATCGCGCAAGGCTTGAAACATGACTACAAGATAGACGTCGTGGGACGGGACTTAACAAGGCTTGACGAATTTGAAAAGAAGCTTGGCGTCACGATTAACAAATATTTAATTGATGGTTTTTACATCGAAGACAAGACGATACTTTTCTGCGTCAAACCGGCAAACGTCAAGGAAGTTGGCAAACAACTCAAAGGAAAAGCGAAAGTCGTCTACTCGGTTTTGGCTGGAACTTCAGTGGAAAAACTCCGCTCAAACATAAACGCTCATGCGATTGTACGAACCATGCCAAATCTTGCCGCTAGCGTGCGGAAGTCTATGACAACTTTGACTGGCGACGTCGAATTCAAAGAAGAAGCCCAAAAACTTTTAGGAGCCATAGGTTCGACAAGATGGCTCAGTAGCGAAAAAGAGATAGACATAGCGACGGCTCTCGCTGGAAGTGGTCCCGCATACTTGGCTCTCATGGCTGAAGCTCTCACCGATGGAGCTGTCAAGCAAGGTCTCAAACGCGATGACGCCATGGCCATTATGAGAGGATTGTTTGGCGGTTTTGGAGAACTCATCCAGACTATTCATCCCGCTCTTTTAAAAGACGCGGTTATGAGTCCTGGAGGAACGACGGCGGCCGGTTATGGAGCGTTGGAAGATGGAAACGTGAGAAGCGCTTGCATGAACGCGGTTGAGAAAGCTTACAAAAAAGCTACGGAACTTTAAGAGCCATAGTTCCCTATAAGTTCAAAAACTTCCTCTTTCACTTCAACATGCAAATCAAGCAAAGAGAGAGGAAGTCCAAAAGATTCAACTTTTACAAAATCCTTGTAAGTAACCAAAAGCGAATCCGAAGCGTCTTTTTTCAAAACGTCTTCCAGCTCGCTTTTGATAAACGAGTGATGATCCTCAAAGTAGTTTTTGCTAATAACGCGAGGCAAATAGGCGTCGAGCCTTTGCGGTCTGGCTATCGCGGTTACAAGCGACATCTTTGGTGTCGCGTCTTTTACTTCGACCACTCTTTTAAAGTCCATGCCCTCTTCTAAAACCATGGCGTTTTTTCCACTCCACAATCTCTCCCTAAAAGGACCAGATGGGAAACAAGAGTTGTTTTTACTTTTTACGTCTATGAGCAAATCCAATTTTTTTATGTCATGTTTGGAGTAAGCGTCGTCTAAAAACACTATCTTCGCGCCCATCTCTTTAGCTTTGCTTATCCCCTTTTTTCTATCTTCGCTCACTATGACGATGGTGCCAGGCAACTTGCGCGAATATATCATCGCTTCATCGCCGCTAACGTTTACGTCCTGTAAAATCGACTCTTTGTCTTTAACTACGTAAAGGCCTTTTGAGTCTCTTCCATATCCACGAAGCACGATGGCGGCGTCTTCATATCTTAAAGCCAAAGCGCTTACAAGCGGCGTTTTGCCACTTCCTCCCACGCTTAAATTGCCAACGCTCACAATTTTTACGCCAAAGTCTTGCGTGTTTTTGCTCTTAAAACGAAGCCACATGAGGACGCAATAAATCAGACTCAAAGGCAAAAAAACAATGGAGAGAATTTGTTGGAAAAGATTTGGGTTGTAGAAGTACTCCTCAACCCAAAATACAAAAGATTTTTTCAAGGTTTATTTATACTCTTGTTTTAGCTATTTTCTTGATTTGGTCAATAACCGTTTTGACGTCTTTGTCGCTCATGCTTGCGTAAATAGGAAGAGACAAAACTTGCTGATACGCTCGAAGAGCCACTGGAAAATCATTAACGCGAAGAGAGTATTTAGATTTATAATACGTGAGAAGATGCAAAGGAATATAATGAAGACCCGTTCCGATACCCTTTTCTCTTAAAGCTACGGCAAAAGAGTCGCGATTTTTATCCACTTTTATAATGTACAAGGAAAAAGGGTGTTCTTCAAGTTCCATGCTTGGAATTTGAATGTGATCCACTCCAACCAAAGCGTCGCTATACATTTTCGCTATCTCTTGTTGTCTTGCTATGTTTTTGTCTTGCTCTGAGACTTGAGCCCGTATGTAAGCCGCGTTTAACTCGCTTAACGAGTAATCGTTACCTATGTCCGTTACGTTGTAAATGTATTCTAAAGCGTCTTCGTCACGACTTATCGCATGGTTTGCCAGTAGTGAGGCTCGCTCCATTATCTCGTCGTCGTTTGTCACCAACATTCCACCATTGCAAACGTTTTTCTTTAAATGTGGCGAGAAGTTAAAACAGGTAATGTTCGCGCCGGTAGAACCGATTTTTTTGCCATTGTAAGTAGCGCCTAAAGCGTCGCTAGCGTCTTCCACGATTTTAACGTCGTATATTTTCGCCATCTTGTAAACTCTATCCAAATCAACGCAAGCGCCGGCGATATGCGTTAGAATGACCGCCTTTAATTTTTTTGACTCATTAGAGGAGAGATAAATTTCTAATTTATCAAGGTTGATATTGTAACTATCCGGGTCGATATCCACAAATACAGGTTCAGCGTCAAAATGACGAACCACTTCAGGCACGTTTGGGTGCGCGTTTACAGAACAAACAACTTTGTCGCCGCGCTTAAGGTCAAGCGCCAACATCGCCAAATGAAGAGCCGACGTTCCATGAGAAGTCGCAAGCGCAAATTTCACTCCAATATACGAAGCAAATTCATCTTGAAGTTGCTGTACTTGACGAATATCTTCCGCGTCTAAAACATCGCTTACGTTTGAGTGAGTTTCTCTTGTGCTTTCATATTTACTAAATGGTATCGTTAACTCTTTTTTCATGTGAGTTCCTTTATTATAATGTTATATCTCTAGGATAATTAAAATCATGATTTATGGTTCTTGACGTCAACTTGGCGATGATAGGCATTTTTCTTTTAAAATGATTACGAAAAATTTTTTTAACTATCATGTCCAGCATCGTAGAATCTATGCCTCTTTTTATTATTTCTTCTATGCAAAGCCTATCTTCAACATATAGTTTCATGGCTTCATCTAACTGTTTGTACGTATAACCTAAATCGTCTTCATCGCTCTGTCCATCCCATAAATCAGCGGATGGCGGTTTTTTTATTATGCTTTTTGTAACGCCAAGATACTCCGCGAGTTCAAAAACTTCACTTTTGTACAAATCGCCTATCGGGTTAACGGCGCTTGCCAAATCGCCATAAAGCGTTCCGTATCCGAGCATCAATTCACTTTTGTTGCTAGTTCCTAAAACCAAAGCGTTTTCTCTCGCCGATACGTCAAAAAGAGTCGCCATCCTCATGCGAGACGAAAAGTTGCCCTTTCTAAGATTATCCAAATCTGGATTCATCTCTTCGTAAGCCCTAAGCATAGGTTCTATCGAAACCGTAATCGCGTTTATGCCAAAGTCCAAACAGAGTTCGTCCGCGTCGTTGAGCGAATTCTGAGAAGAGTATTGAGATGGCATCTTTACGCATAAAAGATCGTCTTTAAAACTTTTTTGCGCCAATACCGCGACAACTGCCGAATCAAGTCCACCACTTAGCCCCACAACAACTTTTTTGATGCCAGTTTTTTTAACTTCATCTTCCAAAAAGCGTTGCAAATACTCTGTAATTTGTGAATATTTACTCATTATCCTTGACAACCTTTAAAATTTATTAACTAATTATATTATAACTAACTTTTGTAACAAATTAGAAATTAAGATTTAAAGAAAAAATGTAAATACACTTTAGCTATAATTTCACTATTACACTAGAGGAT
>CALDOC010000278.1 GCA_937914675.1 uncultured Sulfurimonas sp. | reverse complement strand
ATATTTTTTTTACTTCTAATTTTCAGCTTCTTTTTTTACTATTTTTTAAGTAAAAGTATCAATGATAATATTCAAACCAAACTTCAACATACAGCATTAAATATTAAAGAAAAAGTACTGCTACATACAAGCAACCAGATGCAATTGGAAGATGAAAAAGAGTCGTTTATATCTTATGCAATACTGAAAAACAACACCATTATTCTCAAAAGTGATAACTTTGATTTAACAAATCTAAATGCATATATTAATGATGGAGAGAGTTTTTTTATAATAAACAATGATGACGATGAAACTATAAACGCTCTTAATGTTTTAATTTCTGATGACTATAAAATATGCGTTTATCAAAAAAACATAGATAATAAAATCGAGGAGCTAGTAGATATCCTTTTTATCTTAAATCCTATATTGTTATTGCTTCTTTTAATTGCGTCCTCTAAGCTCATTGATAAAATTTTATTTCCAATACAAAAAGTTACAGCAACAGCAAAAGAGATAAGTATCAATAATTTTTCTCATACCATTTCACTGCCACAAAAGGAGGATGAAGTTAAAGCACTTGTTGATTCATTCAATCTAATGATTCTAAGATTAAAAAGCGGTGTCGAATCTCTTGATAGATTTAACACCGATGTGTCACATGAGCTAAGAACTCCACTTACTGTAATCAAAGGTGAAATCGAGGTAACTCTTAGAAAACAAAGAGAGCCACAAGAGTATCAAAAAAGTATGCAAATCATTAATTATGAAGCCGAGCAGATGCACAAGATTGTTGAAAATCTATTATTGTTAACAAAATACTCAAAGGAAAATATTAAAGAATCTTTTGAAATATGTTCGCTAGATTCTATTCTTTTGAATGTAGTAGACAAATTTAACTTACAAATACAAGACAAGAACCTAAATATTGAGTTGGAGCAAATAGAACCAATTTTCATAAATGCAAACTGCTTATTAATCAGTTTAATCTTTTCAAATCTTTTAGATAACGCAATTAAATATAGTGAAAGTGGCCAAAATATCTACATCTCTCTTTATAAAAAACATCAAGTGTATTTTAAAATAAGAGATGCGGGAATAGGGATATCCGAAGATCAACTTTCTAAAATTACAGACAGGTTTTATAGAGTTGATGACTCTAGAAATAAAAAGATAAAAGGTTTTGGTCTTGGCCTAAGCATTGTAAAAAATAGTGTAGAACTTCATGGCGCAAAAATGAAAATCGTTTCCCAGTTAAAAAAAGGAACAACTAGTACAATTATTTTTAATAATAATGGAGTATACTAGGACACAACCTACTACTTTTGATAAAATTTTCTCGCTCTTAGAGAGGGGTCAATTTTTATGAGCAATCAAAATATTATGATAGTAAGAATGCTTTAGAATCTTGGCATAAAGAAGTTCTAAAACTTGATTGGAATAATCCCAATGAGATTAAAGAGATGTACCGAAATGCAAGTGTTGTTGGAGATACAAAAGTTGTCTTTAATATAGCAGGGAATAAGATGAATATCAAACCTATTAAAAGTGAAGAAGATTATACTGATACGTTAAGCTATATCGAAAGTCTTTTTTTGGACTATAAAACAAACTGTGCTTAAATGCTAACAAATACGAGGAGTGAATAATTTACCTAAAGGAAAATTATCGCTCACGACAGTCGTTGTATCCAAATCAGACATTAAATCTAATCTCTAAGACAATCGTGGAAAAACACCTTTTTCGAACTCTTACTTGGCATAATGAGAGAAAAGACGCCCTGAGATAAACTCAGCGCGTTATGAAATTTATTTGTGCGCGTCTTTTAAAGAGTCTGCGATTAAAAAAGCGAGCTCTAAAGCTTGGTCCGCGTTAAGACGTGGGTCGCAGTGAGTATGGTAACGAGAACTTAAATCGCCTTCCGTTACGGTAAAAGAACCACCGATGCACTCTGTCACGTCTTGTCCAGTCATCTCCAAATGAACGCCTCCGCCAAACGTACCCTCGGCTTTATGAACTTGGAAAAACTCTTTCATTTCACGCAGCACGGCGTCCACTGGACGAGTTTTATAGTTGTTTGACGCTTTGATCGTATTGCCATGCATAGGATCACATGACCATACGACTTTTTGACCTTCTTTCTCAACGGCGCGAATAAGGGCAGGAAGTCCATCGCCAACTTTTCCAGCGCCCATTCTTACGATGACGTTTAAACGGCCCGCTTCATTTTTTGGGTTTAGTTTTTGACAAAGTCTCACCAAATCATCCGCTTCCATTGAAGGTCCCGCTTTAATTCCAACGGGATTGTTTACGCCACTGAGGTACTCAATGTGGGCGCCGTCTAACTGACGAGTTCTATCGCCTATCCATAACATATGCGCCGACGTATCAAACCAATCGCCAGTTAAAGAATCTTTTCTTGTGAAAGCTTCTTCGTATGGAAGCAATAACGCTTCATGAGAAGTGTAAAAATCCGTTTCTCTTAAAGTTCTATAAGTGCTTGAAGTAATGCCGCAAGCTTCCATAAATTTGAGCGACTTTCCAATTTCTTCAGCGAGAGCTTCGTACTTTTTACTCACTTCACCCTGCTGGGTAAAATCAAGAGTCCATTTGTGAACTTGATGCAAATCCGCCAAGCCACCCGTCGCAAACGCGCGAAGCAAGTTTAAAGTGGCGGCTGATTGATTGTAGGCTTTTATCATTCTTTGTGGATCTGGAACGCGCTCGGCGGACGTAAACTCCGCGCCATTTATAATGTCCCCGCGATAAGAATCAAGAGTAACGCCATCAAACGTTTCCGTGTCGCTTGAGCGAGGTTTTGCAAATTGTCCAGCCATGCGACCAACTTTGACGACGGGAACTCCAGCCGCGTAAGTCATAACTACCGACATTTGAAGCAGAGCTTTAAAAGTATCGCGAATGTTTGACGCTCTAAATTCACTAAAGCTCTCGGCGCAGTCTCCGCCTTGAAGTAAAAAAGCTTTCCCCTCTGAGACCTTGGCCAATTCGCTTTTTAGTGAGCGAGCTTCACCTGCAAAAACCAATGGAGGATAGTTCTTAAGCTCATTTAAAACTTTATCTAACTCAGATTGATTTGGATAAGTTGGCTGTTGCAAAATTGGCTTTTCTCTCCAGCTTGATGGACTCCAAGTACTCATAATACGACCTTTATAACATAATTTTTTGGAATTTTATCTAAACATTACTAATATAAAGATGAGTGCCCAATATTTACTTACCTGAAAGTTTTATTTATGCTTTTATGTGTATAATTACAAAATATTTCAGATGGGGTAATGATGCAAAAACATGAACTGATTTCTTTAGTCGACAAAATGTGCAAGGAATTGCTAATTATTATTGATGAAGAGAACGGAGCGAGCATCCAACAAGTTTCCAACTATCTAACAGAATCCGCGCAAATAATCCTAAACGTCAAAGAAGATGATATTGACAACGTGGGTTACGCGGAGTCGTTATTTCACAATGCTTATAAAGAAATAGCTAAAAAAAGTTTATCATCGTATGACAATACAAACAAAAGCATTAAAAAATTAGCTCGAATGCATGAAGAGACGTTGTCGAAATGCATAGATGAGCATATTGATTTACCATCAATCACAAGTAAGTTCAATGATATACAATTGCAAATGAATAATGAAGTGAACAAGGCCAATAGCGTCATAACAAAACTAACGCTACAGGTAAAAGCTTTAGAAGAAAAAACGAACTTAGACGCGTTAACCAAAGTTTTTAACAGACGCGCTTTATCTTCATATTTGAACGACGCGTGTTCAAATGAAAAATCATCTTATAATTTTCATGTTTTAGTTTTGGACATAGACGACTTTAAACTAATAAATGACACTTACGGACATGTCGCTGGAGACAAGGTCCTTATTTTCATAGCGAACATACTAAGAAAAACTCTTAGAGAGGGAGACAAAATCTTTAGATATGGCGGAGAAGAATTTGTTATTATTTTGAATCGAGTAAATGACTTGCAGTGTAAAAATACCAGTAACAGATTGCTTGCAATTATTAGAGAGAACAAACTTATTTATAAAGGTGAAACTTTAAAAGTCACTATGAGCATCGGCGCGACTAAATTTGTTCAAGGAGACACTCCCGACGCTTTGATAGCGAGAGCTGACTCAGCTCTCTATAGAGCTAAAAGAAATGGGAAAAATCAACTACGCACGGAGGTAAAAGATGGAGTTTAATTATTTCGATCTTGTTGTGGCCGCTATTATCTTACTTTTAGGTTTAAAAGGGATAATAAACGGATTTTTTAAAGAGATATTTGGTCTCATCGGAATAATAGGCGGTATTTTCATAGCTTCACGCGCTGGCGATGAAGTTGGTTTGTACTTAAGTGACGCTATCTTTAAATTTGACAACTCTTCAGCCATAAGTTTTACGGGGTTTTTAGCGACTTTGTCTGTTTTTTGGTTAGGCATGATATTTATCGGGATTATATTTAAAAAGCTCAGTTCATTAAGTGGTCTTGGAATAGTTGACAAATTATTGGGCTTTGTTTTTGGCGCTAGCAAGTTCTTTCTTATCGCCGCCGTGATAGCTCATGCGGCGTACAATATAAAAGCCGTTAAAACAACGATAGACTCCGCATTGGGAAATAGCGTATTATTTCCAATTCTCGTATCAACCGGCGCGTTTATTATGAAGTTGGACCCTGTAGCGATTAGTCATGATATAAACGCCACCATAGAGAAGACAAACGAAACAATAAGTTCTAAAGTTCAAGAAGCCATTACGGACAACGTAACTACAGAGGTCAATAAAATCAAAAAAGAGTTAAAAGGAACCAATTAATAATGTCCCAAGTAACGACTGACTTTAATGATAGAACCATAGAATACAAACAGTTGCTAAGCGACTTTAGAGTTCTTCTCAAAAAGAACAATTTAAAGTTTACAATTCAACGCGAAGTAATCTTAGATACGCTATACAACTCCGATGAGCATTTAACGCCAGAATCATTGCATAATCTTATTCAAAATAAACACCCGGATCTCAAAACCGGCATAGCGACCGTTTATAGAACTTTATCACTACTTGAAGACTCTGATATGGTTACGTCCTTATCTTTTGGAGCGCAAGGCAAGAAGTATGAACTTGGAGCGAAAGAACATCACGACCACCTAATATGCACGAAATGTGGCACCATCACGGAGTTTGTCGATGACGAGATCGAAGCTAGACAACGCGCAATTACTGACGAGCTTGGCTTTAAAATGAGTGACCATTCTATGCAAATTTATGGAATTTGCCAGCAATGTCAACAAAACAATTAATTAACTAAGGAAATAGTATTGCCATTTAAAAACAAATTCATACAACAAAGAATCGAAAAATCCGAAACTTTAAGAAAAGAGGGATTTAATCCCTATTCAAACGACTCGCATAGAAATTGCACAATTAAAAAATTTTTAAACGTGAACTCCGATATTGCGGAAATGGAAGAGAAAAGAGATGAAAATCGCAATTACATAGTGAGTGGTAGAATCAAGCTTCTTCGTATTATGGGAAAAGCTAGTTTCGTAAAGATAGAAGATGAGAGCGGAACGCTTCAGATTTACGTCGCTCGGGATAATCTAGCGGAAGGGTTTTACAACGACGTATTCAAAAAAAATATTGAAGTTGGAGACATTATAGAAATTTCAGGATACCCTTTTGTCACAGGTCAAGGCGAGCTTTCGCTTCACGCCGACAATCTTAAAATGCTCACAAAAGCCATCTCTCCACTTCCTGAAAAATTTCATGGAGTAACGGATAAAGAGATTAGATATAGAAAACGCTATCTTGACCTTATTATGAACAGTGAAGTTCGTAAAACTTTTCAAACTCGTTCAAAAGTCATATCTTTAACAAGACGTTTCTTTGAAGATAAAGGGTTTTTAGAAGTTGAAACTCCAATGATGCATCCTATCGCGGGAGGAGCGAACGCGAAACCATTCGTGACTCATCATAACGCGCTGGGCATCAATAGATTTTTAAGAATAGCTCCTGAACTTTACCTAAAACGACTTATAGTCGGTGGCTTTGAAGCGGTTTTTGAAATTAACCGCAATTTTAGAAATGAAGGAATGGACGCGACTCATAATCCTGAATTTACGTCTATTGAATTTTATTGGGCCTATAAAACGTATAAAGATTTAATAAAAATCACAAAAGAGTATTTTGAGTATCTTTTTGAGCATCTGAATCTGCCAACGCTTTTGCCTTATGGCGATTTAAAAATCAATTTTGACAATTTTGTTGAAATCCCTTTAATAGAATCGTTAACTACTATTGGTGGCGTTCCAGCGGAAATAACGTCAGATAAAGAAAAAATCGTTGCATACTTAAATTCTAAAAACGTCACTGTAAAACCTGGCTTAAATTTAGGTCAACTTCAAGGTGAACTTTTTGATGAATTTGTGGAAGAGAAACTTATAGACCCTACTTTCATAACGGAGTACCCAGTTGAAATCTCTCCATTAGCGAGAAGAAGCGACGCAAATCCAGAGATAACTGAAAGATTTGAACTTTTCATCGCAGGTCGCGAGATAGCGAACGCTTTTAGCGAGTTAAACGACCCAGTTGATCAACTTAGTCGTTTTGAAGGTCAGATGGACGCGAAAGACGCTGGCGACGATGAAGCGCATGAAATGGATTTGGATTTTATTGAAGCCCTTAGCTATGGAATGGCTCCAACCGCTGGACAAGGAATAGGGATAGATAGACTTGTAATGCTTTTGACTAATGAACATTCAATAAGAGACGTGCTATTATTCCCAGCCATGAAACCAATAATAAATGAAGAACATAACCAAGAAGAGGAGAATTAGTAAATGAGTTTTTTAAAAGAGTACGATAGCGAGATATATGAGCTATGTGAAAAAGAGTTAGAGCGTCAAACCGACCATCTTGAAATGATCGCGTCTGAGAACTTTACGCTTCCTGCGGTAATGGAAGCCATGGGTTCGGTTTTTACAAACAAGTACGCCGAGGGCTATCCAGGAAAACGTTACTATGGCGGTTGCGAGTACGCCGATGGCGTTGAGCAATTAGCGATAGACAGAGCTTGTGAACTATTTGGATGCAACTACGCAAACGTGCAACCCCACTCTGGAAGTCAAGCAAACGCCGCGGTCTACGCGGCTTTTTTAAAGGCTGGTGATAAAATTTTAGGTATGGATTTAAGCCATGGAGGGCACTTAACGCATGGTTCTAAACCAAGCTTTTCTGGTCAAAACTACCACTCCTTCACTTATGGGGTAGAGCTTGATGGCCGTATCAATTACGATAGGGTTTTAGACATAGCTAAAATCACTCAACCAAAAATTATTATTTGTGGAGCGTCCGCTTACGCTCGCGAGATAGACTTCAAACGTTTTCGTGAGATAGCTGACGAAGTTGGAGCAATTCTTTTTGCCGACATCGCTCACATCGCTGGGCTTGTAGCGGCTGGAGAACACCCTAGTCCGTTCCCTCACGCTCACGTAGTGACAACGACAACCCATAAAACTTTAGCCGGTCCTCGTGGCGGTTTAATTCTTACAAACGATGAAGAGATGGCCAAAAAATTAAACTCCGCAATTTTCCCAGCGCTTCAAGGTGGACCGCTTGTTCATGTAATCGCCGCAAAAGCGGTTGGTTTCAAATACAATCTTTCTCCAGAGTGGAAAGAGTACGCCAAACAAGTCAAAGCGAACGCGAAAGTGCTTGGAGAAGTTATGCTTAAAAGAGGTTACGACGTAGTCTCTGGTGGAACTGACAACCACTTAATATTAGTCTCTTTCGTTGGCACCGAGATTTCAGGTAAAGACGCGGACGCCGCTCTTGGCAATGCCGGTATAACCATAAACAAAAACACCGTTCCCGGTGAAACGAGAAGTCCATTTGTAACTTCGGGCATTAGAGTTGGAAGTCCCGCCCTTACGTCTCGAGGAATGAAAGAAAAAGAGTTTGAGCTAATAGCGAATAAAATGGCGGATGTTTTAGACGACATTACAAACACCAAATTACAAGCTAGCGTAAAAGAAGAATTAAAAGCTTTGGCCCAAAATTTTGTAATTTACAACCAAGCAACTTATTAAGGAAGAAATATGACTGCAATGGACTTAAAACTAATAAAAATGGTTAGTGACCACTACTGGGAAAAAAAAGATACGGTAGTAAGTAAACTGTCATTCAAAGGTCGTACTTTTTACAATAAATTTGAAAAAGTAAACGCTCCACTCAGTCAAACAATAATTAATAAACATATAAAGGGTGAGATTACGGTAGCTCATTCAATTATAAATGCTCATCAAAAAGTAGAGAACATTGTAATTGATTATAATGGAAGAGACCCTGAACGTTTTTATCACAAAGCCCAACTGCTGCTTCGTGAAGAGGGCTACATAAATTTTACGGCCTATAAAACGAAAACTGAAGGACACCTTCATGTTTACATTCATAAAGGGCATACAACGCTTCAAGAAGCTATCCAACTTGGAAAAATAATAAGTATGAAACTCGCGGCAAAGCAACCTATGCAGTGGAGAATGTTCCCTAACGCCGACATGCCTGACGAGTATAATATATTAACGCTTCCATATGAAGTTTACGCCAAAGAACGTGGAGCTTCTTGGTCAAAGCATATGTAAGTAAACTTTTGCTATCATTGAAGAAATAAAAATTTGGGGTAAATTATGGAAAATCAAAACGAATTAAATGATATTATACTTAACAAGGGCGGCGCGACTAGTTCTAATAAGAAGATAATATTATCTGTTGCTACGCTTGGCGTTATACTTGTGATAGTGGTCATGCTTATGAATTCTCTTAGCTCGAATGGTACAGATAATTTACCACAAGCGGCTCTTCCGCCGGAACCTAATATGAAAAGTATCGTAAAAGAGACTGAAGAACCTTTATTTGAAGACATTAAAGTTCTTGAAGAAGAAGTGCCAGACGATAACAATCTCAATGAAATTGCGACTAAATTAAAACAAGAGAGTCGTGAAGAAGAGATAGAAATCATCACTCCCGTAGCTGAAACGCCTAAACCTAAACCTGTTGTGAAAAAAAGCGTTGTCGCAGAGAAAAAGCCTGAAGTAAAATCTCAAGCTAAAACTCCCAAATACTATATTCAAGTTGGATCTTTTTCAAAGTACGCTCCAAATAAAAAGTTCTTACAATCCATCAAGAACTTAGGATACGGTTATATATATCATGAAGTTATGAGTAATTCCAAAAGATTAAATAAAGTGCTTGTTGGTCCTTTTAATACTTCTGATCAAGCTAAACAAGCTAGAGTGAAAATTCGCGCTAAAATCGAGCCAGGCGCTTTTTTAATCAAACTATAATTATTTAGGGAAAATATTGATCTATTCAAAACAATTTACACTTGACCAGCTAGCGCCAATCGCTGTTTACGCAAAACTAAAAGAGATGTTTGGGGGTGAGATTACTTACCTTTTTGAAAGCGCTGGTCAAAGTGAAGGAAACTATAGTTTTATCTGTATTGGAGCTAGAGAAAGACTCCAATATATAAACAATAAAACAGTGTACACGGACGCAAACTCCATTAAACATATTAAAGAAGAAAATCCTTTTACTTTTTTAAAAACTTACTATAAAAAGATAGACGCTAGCATATACAAGGATGCGACTAAAGAGTTGAAAGTTGGTTACGTCGATGGCTTTATAGGGTATATCGGCTATGACATGGTAAAAGTTTTTGAGCCAAAATTGGCTTCTATCATGGATAGTCTTAAGGATGAATTGAACACTCCCGATCTTGATCTTATTCTTCCTAAAATGATTTTAGTCTACTCGCATAAAAACCATCAAATAAGTTTAGTAAGCACCCTTGAAGAGTTTAGTAAAACTTTTGATTCCATAGAGAAAGATTTAAAGGGCTCTTATACTTACAAACATAGAGTTCCCAACATAGGCGAAGACAAGGGTTCGTTTGCCCATTCGAAAGAAAAGTTTTTTGACATGATTGACAAATCAAAAGAGATGATAAGAAGTGGAGACGTGTTTCAGATTCTTATGACGAATCGTTTTACGAGAAACATCAAAGTTGACCCTTTTAGTTTTTACCGAATTCTTCGTACAAAAAACCCATCTCCGTATATGTTCTTAATGGAATACGAAGAGTTCAACATCGTAGGTTCCTCTCCAGAAGTCATGGTTAGACTCCAAGAAGACGAACTCTTGCTTCGTCCCATTGCGGGAACTCGTAAACGAGGGTCAACAAAAGAGAGAGACAAAGAACTAGAAGAAGAGCTTCTAGCGGATCCTAAAGAGCTCTCAGAACATCTGATGCTCATCGATTTAGGACGTAACGACGTAAGTCGCGTAGCTAAAACTGGCAGCGTAAAAGTGGAAAACATGATGCATATAGAACGATTTTCCCATGTTATGCACATAGTTTCCGACGTTACGGCGAAACTTGCGGACGACAAAGACATGTTTGATCTTTTTATGGCGACTTTCACTGCGGGAACCATGACTGGGGCTCCAAAGATTAGAGCTATGGAACTCATAGCCCAATACGAAGGTCTTAAACGTGGTTTTTATAGCGGAAGCATCGGTTACTTTGGTTTCGATGGAAATATGGACAGCGCCATAACCATACGAACAGCGATGGTAAAAGCAGATAAAGTTGTGCTTCAAGCTGGAGCGGGAATAGTCGCCGATAGCGTAAATGAGCTGGAATATTTAGAAGTTGAAAATAAACTAGGCGCTTTAATACACTCTCTTGAAGATTTAGATAAAAAATAAAGAGCTTATATGCAACTTTTTTCTATTTTTGGAGACCCAGTCTCCCACTCTCGTTCCCCACTCATGCACAACGCCGTTTTTAAAAATTTAAACTATAAAGCATGCTACGTGAGGACTCATTTACAAGATGGATCTAAACTAAAAGAGACTTTTCTATCTCTTGGACTCAGTGGCGCGAACGTCACCGTGCCTCACAAAGAGGCCGCCTTTAACGCCTGTGACGAAGTGAGAGGTTTCGCTAAAAAGGTTGGCGTTGTCAACACCATCGTTAATGAAAATGGAAAACTAATCGGTTACAATACCGATGCGGATGGCTTCATGTACGCCATAGAAGAGTTTCAAACTATAAAAAATATTTTAATTATCGGGGCCGGTGGAACCGCAAAAGCGTTGGCGTCTCGTTTTTTAGAAGAGCGCGTCGAAGTCGCCATATTAAACAGAAGCGAGTCTAGACTTCACTATTTTAAAGAATTAGGCTGCCGAAGTAGCTCATGGAGTGACTTTAAGGTTAAAAAGTACGACCTTGTAATCAACACGACGAGCGCTGGACTCAAAGATGAAAACCTCCCAGCCCCGCAAGAGATGATTGACTCAATTTTAGACAACGCGCACTATGCGGCGGACGCGATTTATGGAAAACTAACGCCTTTTTTACAAATGGCGAAAGACAAAAACATTATTTACAAAGATGGCTCGGATATGCTTTTAGGGCAAGGAGTACTAGCCAATGAGCTTTTTGTGAAGTTTCAACTCAATAAAAATGACATCAAAAGAGAGATGCAAAAGAGCTTTAAACTCTAACTCTATCTTGCAAGGCTCGAGTAAGAGATAAAATGTCAATATTTTCTAAACTAACGCCTGTTGGAACCCCTTGCGCTATTCTTGAAAAGTTTATGTCATAGTGGCTTAATTTATCTTCTATGTAAAGTATCACGGCGTCATTGGCTATGGATGGCGTAATGGCGAATAATATTTCGCTTATTCCAACCTTAACCATATTTTCTAAATGTGATACGCTCAACTCTTCCAATGAGTCTAAAACAAAATATTTTCCATCGAAAAGACCATTTTCTTCTAGTAAAAGTATGTCTTTCGCGTTTTCGACTATGCACAGAAAAGTGTCGTCACGTCTTTCATCACAACATATGTAGCACAATTCATCTTCGCTCATTCCACCACATACCGTGCACTTCTTAAGGCTACCTAGAGCGTCTTCAATCGCATGCGATATTTTAAGACCAACGTAACTGTCATTCATTATCATGTAATACGCAAGTCTTGTGGCGGACTTTTTGCCTATTGTCGGAAGTTCTTGAAGTGAATCAACAAGACGATTAAATTTTTCTAAAGATCTATTCAATTTTTTTCTCTTTTATTGTTTTTGGCATAAATATCCATAGCGCTAGTTCTGATTTTAACTCTCCTGCAATTTTACCGGCATTCTTGCCAAATCCTAAAAACATGTCCGCCCTAACGCTCCCTTTAATGGCTCCGCCAGTATCTTGGGCAAACACGACTTTTTCATAAACTTCATTTTCTGAGGATGAACTAAGATATAACATGCTCCCAAGGGGAATATAGTTATTGTCAACGGCAACGCTTCTTAATGGAGTCAACTCCAAACCCAATGAACCAGAAGCCGGATTTTCTCGCTCTTTAAAAAAAACAAGGGAAGGATTATGATTTAACACTTCATCCACTCTCGTAGGGTTAAGAGCGAACCACTCCTTTATGCTTTGAAGTGAAATGTTTTCTTTTGAAATTTCATTCATGTTTATCAAATATTTCCCAATGGATTTATAATTGTGTCCATTTTGGTTGTCATAGCCTACGTAAAGAGTGTCTCCATTTTCCAATGCCACTCTTCCAGATCCCTGCACCTCCAAAAAAAATAGTTCTATTTTAGAATCGCAATAGCAAATCACTTCTGAATCTATCTCTTTTTGCGCCAACTCCAAACGAGTGTAATAAGGAACTAATTTCGATCCTTCAATTCGTCCACGTAATCTATAATTTTTTAAAGTTGGATAAATAGACTTCAAATCAACCGCTATCAAATCTTTTGGGGTCTTATATATTGGATATTGATACTTTTTTGATTTAGTCAAAGAGCCATGAAGCTCTGGCTCGTAATAAGCGGTTAAAAGCGAATCCTCGCCATATATTCTGTAAGGTGTGAAATTATTTTGAATAAACTCTTTGGCGTTAGTTGTTTTATTCGCGTCTAAACAAAGCGAGCCATAGATCTCTTGCGCCTTTGTCGCTTGACAATTGCTCACAAAAGATTTAAGAACTTCATCATATTTTTCATGCTCAAAATTTGGCAATTTTCCATAATCGCTCTCATTAAGATAAGTATTCGGCAACTCTTTAAACATAAGCAACGGTTCTTTTGAACAGCCCATAAACATAGACGCTAAGAGAATAAAGTAGAAGATTTGTTTCATTTTCTTATTATACCTATCATAGCTAAAATCTACAAATTAATTTATATATTATCTGTTTTTTAAATTACAAAATGGGTATAATTCAACAAAAATTATACATGCGGGGAAATATGGAAAATTTAAGTTATTATGAAATATTAGAAGTATCAACAAGCTCAGATAAAGCCACTATAAAAAAAGCTTATCGAACGCTAGCAAAAAAATACCATCCTGACAAAAACCCTGGTGACGAAGAAGCGGAACACAAATTTAAACTATGCAATGAAGCGTACCAATGTTTAAGTGACGATAAGCAAAGAAGCGTATATGACCGTTACGGCAAAGAAGGTCTTCAAGGAATGGGTGGCAGAGGTCGTTCATCTGGTGGATTTGACGATTTAGGCTCTATGTTCGAAGACATGTTTAGCGGCTTTAGCGGTGGTCAATCGCGCCGTCGCCAAAATCCTGCAGACATGGATAAGTACCCGCTCGACATGAACGTGGACATGTATATCAGTTTCCAAGAAGCTGTCTTTGGTTGTGAAAAAGAGATAGAATTTTCTTACAAAAAATCTTGCAAGGATTGTAGTGGAACTGGCGCTAAAGATGGCAAACTTTCCACTTGTAAGCAATGTAAAGGTCAAGGTCAAGTCTACATCAAGCAAGGTTTTATGACTTTTTCCCAAACATGCCCAGTATGTCAGGGAACTGGTAGTTCCGCTAGCGACGCTTGCCATAGTTGTCATGGAAACGGGTATGACGAAGTACGCGAGACGGTTACCGTTAAAGTGCCAAAAGGCATAGACACTGGAAACCGTTTAAGAGTCTCAGGCAAAGGAAACATCGGTAAACGTGGAAACAGAGGTGATTTATATGTTACTTTTGAAGTTAAAGCGGACAAACACTTTATCAGAAGCGAAAACGACGTTTATATTGAGATACCGGTGTTCTTCACGCAAGCGGTTACTGGGGAGAGTCTAACCATACCATCGCTTACGGGTGAATTGGAGCTTAAACTAAACGTAGGAACAAAAGATAAACAACGCTTTACTTTTAGAGGAGAAGGCATTGACGACGTCCATGGGCATGGCAAAGGCGACCTGATAGCGCAAGTCAATATAACCTATCCTAAAAAACTAAATGATACGCAAAAAGAGCTTATAACGAAACTGCAAGAGTCTTTTGGCATTGAAGAGTCCAAACCTCATGAAAGCGTTTTGGACTCCGCAATCGATAAAATGAAAGGCTGGTTTAAATAGCCAGAAAATAAAGAGTAAAAATGAATAGAGAAAACCTTAAAAAAAAATTATCATCACTCGCTCTTTCTATGTTTAGAAAAGACTTTTTTGGTATTTACCATGGTTCAATCTCTGCAAAAACCGAGTCAAATCGTTTTATAATAAATACAAAAGAAACGGTTTTTGACACAATTCAAGAAGATAATCTTATTGAACTCTTTTATAAAATTGATTACAGATGGAATCAAGCAAGCATAGATTCAAAAATACACTATAGCATCTACTCTCAAATTAGCGAAGCAAAATTTATCTGCTTCACTATGCCCCCTTATACGACAGCCTACTCTCTTGATCACAATATCATCTCTCCAAAAGATTATTTTGGAGATCAAGAGCTAGGTTCCATAGAGATAGTGGACCCGAAAAAATTTGATGACTGGTACGATAGGGCGCAGAGTGAAATAGCGTATTATTTTCAAACTAAAAAAACAAACATTATGGTAATACGAGGCTATGGCGTTTACTCTTTTAACAGAGATATTCATGAGATGGCGAAAAGATTAGCTATTTTAGAAAGAAGTTGCAGACTACTCATGTTACATACTACAAACAGTGATTTTGACTTTGATTAATTCATGGCAATAAACAATATGTTCGTTCTGTGAATCAATAGATATTTAAATTTAGTTTTTTTATTAAAATGTAAGAATGGGAGTGGCGCGGTGAACGGGGCTCGAACCCGTGACCACCTGCGTGACAGGCAGGTATTCTAACCAACTGAACTACCACCGCGCGCTTATAAGTAAAAATTGTCACTATTTTGCTATTTTAAAGTCAACAAAAAACTTTTAATTTTTGAAAGGCGTTCTAAGATTGAAGCGAGGCATACATTAGTATGTGAGTTTCAAGCTTTGTGAATATATCAAAAATATGGTGGGCATTACTGGACTCGAACCAGTGACATCTACCTTGTAAGGGTAGCGC
>CALDOC010000277.1 GCA_937914675.1 uncultured Sulfurimonas sp. | reverse complement strand
CAAATCCGATACTGCTCTATGATGAAGATGGAAAAATATTGTTGATGAACGAAGTCTTTCAAGACTCGACGGGGTATGCACAAAAAGAGATTAAAAACATAGAAGATTTGAACAAAAAAATTCTGATGGATGAAGAAGAAAATGATGTAAATCAAAACATCTTTTTAACGTCAGATGTAAAAATTCAAGAAAAAATTGTCAAAACAGTTACGACAAAAGATCATAAAGAGTTGTCTTGGATATATTCCATTTCGGCGTTGGCAAACATCCAAAATGGCAAAAAAGTATTTATAGCTTCTTTTATGGATATAACGGAGATTCAGAAAAAAGAGGAGCTTATGCTCGCTCAGTCGCGTCAAGCCGCCATGGGTGACATGGTGGGCATGATAGCTCACCAATGGCGACAGCCTCTAACCGTCATCTCAATGTATGGAAATAACCTTCGAGCGGACTTGGAGCTTGATAACGAGATTACAAAGAAAGAACTTTACTCGCTCACAGAGGCGTTAAATGAACAAACACAATCTCTTAGCCAGACTATTGAAGATTTTAGAACATTCCTAAAACCAGAAAAAGAGAAAGAAAAAATATCTTTGTGCAAGATTTATGAAAAACTTCGCAACATGATTCAAAAGACGCTAGAAAACAATGAAGTAGCTCTTTCCTTCTCAGATGATTGTGACATGGAGTTTTACACTTATCCAAATGAGTTTTTGCAAGTTTTTATCAATCTTCTCAATAACTCCAAAGATGCAATCAAAGAACGTAAAATTGAAAATGGAGCGATTCATATAGATACGATTGTTAAAAAAGATATTTTGACTATAGAGGTCAAAGACAATGCGGGGGGAATTGATGCCGATGTTGTTCATAAACTAGGCGAACCTTACGTTTCTACAAAAAAGAAAAATGGCACTGGTTTGGGAATATACATGTCAAGAATGATTTTAGAAAAACATTTTAACGGAAACCTTAGCTGGAAAAATTACGGCGATGGAAGTTGTTTTACGATTACTCTTCCTTTATCAGAGTAAATTCATGTTGCAAAAGAAAAAAATCTCACAAGCAAAAGCCAAGCTTTTAGTGAATTATCCATACTTTGGAACGCTGGCTTCAAAGATAGACGTAGTGATAAACGACGACATCGAGGCTTTTAAAAGCGATGGAAAAAAAGTGGAAGTCAACGGCGATTATTTGGAGAAATTAGAACTTAACGAGATGGAATTTATCTTTGCAAACGGTGCCATGCATGCGAGTTTGGCTCATGAAGCGCGTAAAAATGACAGAAGCGGTTGGCTTTGGCAGATGGCTACCGATATGGCTATAAACGACATGT
>CALDOC010000276.1 GCA_937914675.1 uncultured Sulfurimonas sp. | reverse complement strand
CCCCCTTTTTTACTTGAGCGTTCTATTTTGATTCCTTATTTACGCTAAAATAATCATATGAAAATAATATTAACAACCTTAAACTCCAGATTTACTCACAGTTCCATTGGACTTAGATATATTTACGCAAATATGCAAGAGTTGAGAGAGTCGTCTCAAATATTGGAATTTAGCATCAACGACGCCGTTCAAACGATAGCCGAAGAGATACTCGCGTTTAGTCCAGACGTTTTAGGCATAGGCGTTTATATTTGGAACGCGACGCAGGTGAGAGAACTCATCCATGTCATAAAAAAAGTTTCTCCAAAAACGACCATCGTTTTAGGCGGTCCAGAAGTCACTTACCAACCTTTTCGAGTCAACTTTGACGACGCCGATTTTATCATACAAGGCGAGGGCGATTTGGCGTTTTATGATTTATGCAAAAATATCTTGCAAGAGAGCCCGCCTCGCGAGAGAGTCGTCAAAATGACGGCGCCGGCTTTAAAAGAGCTCGAACTGCCCTACAAATACTACACGGACGACGATATAAAAAACCGTTACGTTTACGTCGAAGTTTCGCGAGGATGCCCTTTCGAGTGCGAGTTTTGTCTCTCTTCGATGGATGAAAAAGTGCGCGCTTTTGATTTGGACGAGGTTTTGGAGGAGTTTGGCAAGCTTTGGGAGAGAGGGGCTAGAAACTTTAAGTTCGTGGATAGAACTTTTAATCTCAACATGAGAACTGCGAACAAGATTTTAGACTTCTTTTTAGAAAAAGAACCGCCTTATTTCGCGCACTTCGAGGTCATCCCCGACCATTTCCCAGACTCCATAAAAGAAAAAATAGCCCTGTTTCCCGATGGCGCGTTGCAACTTGAGATTGGCATACAGACGCTCAACCCCGTAGTCGCCAAAAACGTGTCGCGAATCCTCAAGCTTGACAAGATAAATGAAAACGTAAGTTTTTTAGAAAATCAAACGCACGCTCATATCCATCTCGACCTTATCGTGGGTCTTCCCGGAGAGAGTTTGGAGAGTTTTGGAGCCAACTTGGACGCTCTTGTGGGGTTATCCAGCTGCGAGATACAGATAGGCATACTCAAAAAACTCTCCGGAACGCACATCTCTCGTCATGATAAAGAGTTTGGCATGGTGTATAGCGACATCCCACCTTACGATATTTTGAAAAATTCGGCGCTTAGTTTTAACGACGTTCAGATTATGAAACGTTTTGCGAGGTTTTGGGATTTGACGTACAATAGCGGCAACTTTAAAAAAAGCGTAGTTTTGATTTGGGGAGATGAGAGCGTTTATGAAAATTTTTACGGCTTTGGTTTGTGGACGTATGAGCAAACCAGCTCCACATGGAAGATTTCCTTGCAAAGACTTGGCGAACTTCTCTTCACTTACCTCACAAGCGTAAAAAAACTCGACGCTCATGAAGTCGCCGTAGCGATGTTTGAGGACATGATGAAGCTAAAGGGCAGAGCGGTTCCTAGTTATTTGAAGCCTTACTCAAAAGAGTTCGTCATAAAAGCCAAAGACGGAACTTCGGGCTTTAACAAAAGACAAGGCTAAGGTAAACGCGGCTTCATAAGTTTAAACGCGCATGGCTTTAGCCTGTAACGCCTTCGTAACGCTTTGCGCGTTTTGTGGTTTGTAATATAGATAACCTTGCGCTTCGTAACAGCCATTTTCTTGCAAAAACTCAGCCTGTTGAGAGGTCTCAACGCCCTCGGCAATGACTTTGCGTCTCAGACTTTGAGACATGGCGATGATTGCGCGGGTCAACTCCATGTCGTCACTGTCCTCTGGAATGTCTCGGACGAAAGATTGATCTATTTTTACTTTGTCAATCGGGATGCGTTTGAGATACGAAAGAGAGGAGTGACCCGTTCCAAAATCGTCAAGAGCGAGACCAACGCCTAGCTCTTTGAGTTCTTCAAGCATTGCAATCGCTTGGATGGGATTTTGCATCATCTGAGTTTCCGTCACTTCGAACATAAGCTGTTTTGGCGTAATCTTTGTGTCTAAAATTGTTTTTTTCACCGTATCAATGAAGTCTTTATGATTAAGTTGAACCATGGAGAGGTTGATTGACAAGACGCCTGGATTTAATCCCTCCGCGTCCCATTTCACAAATTGTTTGACGGCGGTTTGCATAACCCAGCGATCTATTTCAACGATGACGCCTATCGCTTCGGCTAAATGGATGAATTTGTCGGGAGGCACAAAACCCATTTCGGGATGATGCCATCTAATGAGCGCCTCCATTCCCGTAATCGTCTCAGAACGCATATCGACCTGTGGCTGATAATAGACTTCAAACTCTTCATTTTGAAGGGCTTGACGCAACTGCGTTTCCATAGTCATTCGCTCATACGCTTTGTATGTCATCTCGTCGATGTAAAATCGGTATGTATTGCGACCTTCCTCTTTAGCTTTATACATAGCCGCGTCCGCGTTTTTAAGCAACTCTTCCGGAGTTGTACCGTTTAGTGGATAGATGGCGACGCCAACGCTGCAGGTAATAAAAAATTTATGTTTATTGATGATAAAGGGTTCTTTGTACATGTTCATGATTTTTTGGAGAACGTCGATAATCATGTCGTCGTTCGCAACATGGTCGAGCAAAATTGTAAACTCGTCCCCGCCTATGCGAGCGATGGAATCGCTCAAACGCAATGCGCCCTCCATTTGCTGAGAAACCTTGCGAAGAAGTTCGTCTCCAAAATTATGACCAAAGGAGTCGTTTACCTCTTTAAAACGGTCCAAATCAATAAAAAGCACCGCTATTTTCTCTTGGCCGAGTTTTGCGACTTTAATGGCCTGAAGCAGACGGTCGATAAAAAGCACCCTGTTTGGCAGACTGGTAAGCGAATCGTGTTGGGCTTGATGCTGCAGCAACAAAGTGCGTTCGTCAAAGGCTTTTGCAAGATCCTCTAACTCATCGTTGCTTCCAAGGGGACTGCAAAGCACGTCGTCTCCATTTTTTGAAGCTTTGACGCGTCTATAAAGTTCGAGAATTGGTTTGGTAATCTTGTTGGCTATGATTGTGGAGGTAAAAACGCTGATGATGATAAAAATCAAACCTATAAAAATCAACTTTAGAATCGAATCTTTAATTGGAGCTCTATAGACGCTCTCTGGCAAACCTATCTCCAAAGAGATTCCCAACTTTTTAAATGTCGGAGTGCTCTCATCGGGCGCGTTTACATAAGAGCGATAAAGGGTTTGAGAATTAAAATTATGAGAAAAAATCGGCTTGGAGTCTTTGATCAATCTCACGTACGTCGTTTCATCGGTTGGAAGATTTTTTTTGGCTATGGCCGCCATGTCAAAGAGAACTATGGCCGCTCCTTGGGTTGTGGCATAGTACTCAATTGGAC
>CALDOC010000275.1 GCA_937914675.1 uncultured Sulfurimonas sp. | reverse complement strand
AGTTGACGAGGTAGCATGGGAATGGAACGATGAGGAAGATAGATGGAAAAACTTCTATATATGGCTTCATTGTCCAATGCACCAAATGGTTTGACGTATTCGCTAACGTCGGCGATCGCCACGTAGAGAGTCGTCTTTTCATGGTCCCAATAAATCGCGTCGTCGTAATCTTTTGCGGTTACGGGGTCGATGGTGCAAAATGGCAAGGCTCTTAGGTCTTTGCGTTTGGGATAGAGAGCCGCGTTGACAGGTTTAAAGGATTGGGCGATTTCTAAAACCTCAGGTTCAAACTCGTCATGTTTGTTAAACCTCGCTAAAACTATAAGTTCGTCAACTTTTGGGTCTTTGATATTGCCAAGTTTTTCTAAAACGCTATTTTCTTGATTGTCTATTTTAAAAACATCGCCAAGCTCATAAGAGTTAAGCTCTTCTGGTGTTAGTTCCACTCCTATTGGATAGTCGGTTCTTATGTCCACTAGAGATTTATGAGTCTCGTTGAGTATAATGTAAGCAACGGAGTAGCTTTGCTCGCGACCAACAATTTCGGCTATTTTAGCGCTAGGCGGGCCTCTTTTTCCAAGTAGTCGTTGAGCGATTATCAGGTCGCCTTCTTTTGCTACGCCTAAATCGCCATCAGCGATGAAAAGATCACGAACGTTCTCTCCGATTACGTTTAGGTAAGCGGTTCCTTTTTGAACAAGACCTAAAGTTCCAGCTCTATATTTGGAATTAAATTTGTAAACATTTTCATTTTTTGTGAGGTATTTTTTAGTGAGCCATTTTTGAACAAGCGCAATTTCCGATGGAGATACGTCTAGCTCACTCAAACCATGAGTGAGTCTTATAAGGAGAGATTTCAATTGAACTTTATCTTGCGTTTTCTATGGCTTTGTCAAAACTTTCCATATCAAGGTCATATTGGGTTATAAGCTCTTTAGCCGCTGATACGCTAGCGTCTGTAATAACTCCATTTATTGGTACCGCAACGCGAACGACTCGCAAAATTTTTGCGGGACGTTGATCTTCTTCTGTAGCTTTCTCTGGATTTTGGCAGTTTCTGATAACGTCGACAAGTTTGTCTTCAAATTTCCATTGAGAAAAAATCGTAGCGCTTACTTCGGGAGTGTCAACGCCAACTATTTTTCTCTCAGCCGCTTCAACGTCGCCAAATTCAAGTAGCGCGTCACGAAACGCCTCTTGTTTTCCATCAGCTATAATTTGTTGAGCAATCAGAACTTTACCAATTTCAACTAAAAACGCGGCGGGAGAGAGCACGCCTAATAATTTGTTTTCTTTTCTAAGACACCATGCGGTCATGAGACCGTGTTGTTTTTTTGAAAGAGCTGAGAACATGTCGTCGCTTATGCCATAAGGAGACAAATCAAGAGAAAAACTTTTTTTAACAATGCTAGCCAATGCAAAACCGCGAACCGTACCCATTCCAAAAAGTCCAACAGCTTGACTAATCGCGTTGATCTCACGGCTAAAACCATATAGTGGCGAGTTGGCCGCTTTTAAAATATCCGCAGTCAAAAGAGGATCTCTTTCTAATATTTTTACCATATCGTTAAAGTTGCTATCTGGATTTTGATAGACTGCTTCAATTTTCATAGCAGACTCTGGAAGTGGGGGAAGCTGTTTGATTTTTTTAAGTATTTCTTCTGTCATTGCGTCTCTTTTGTTTTAAATTTTACTTTATAACATAATTATAGTAGTAAGAAATAAATAAATACTGAATATTTACAAAAAACTGTTATTATTTTTGCACAAATATAAAAAAGGATGAAAAATGCATAGAGACGCGATGTTGAGACAATTAGGTTACTCCCCAAACGAGGCGCTATTGTCGCAGTTGAAAAAAATTGAAGACAATACAATTGGGTATGGAAAAATACAAAAGCATATCATGGATTTACACGATCATCTGAAAATTGACAACTCTTACGTAGCCCTTTCAAACACAAATGACTATTTTAAAATAAAAATTGAATCGCCAAGCGCGGAAATCGCAGCGCAAGCGCATGAAAAAATAAGTCATTTTAGCGACAAATTTAAAGTCAAAATTACTCAATTGGAAAAAAAAGACACATATTACATCATTGGATTTGAACACTAGTGTTTAAAGAGCCTATGAGTTTGGAAGGTTATGACGTTTTAGTCGAAGAGTTTAAATTTCTGCTAAACGTCGAAAAACCAAAAGTCGCGCACGAGAAATTGGTCGCTGCCGCGCAAGGCGACAGAAGCGAAAACGCCGACTATCATGCGGCAAAAGAAAAACTTCGTTTTATAGACAAAAGACTCTATTATCTAAACTCGATCATTCAAAACTCTCAAATAATAGATCCCTCTCTTTATGAACACAAACGAGTTGGTTTTGGAAGCACCGTCGACGTGATAAACGTACAAACGGACGAAGAGGAAACTTTCACCCTATGCGGAGTGTTAGAGAGTGAACCTGAGAATGGATTGATTAGCGTTCATTCGCCATTGGCGAAAGCCATGATGGGAAAAATGGTAGGCGAGGAGTTTAAAGTAAAACTTCCCAAAACCTCCAAAGAGTATGAAATAGAGAAAATAGAGTATATAAATATTTTTTCACTCAAAAAAAACATTCGCGTCAAAAGTGATTTTTCTTTTCATTAAAATTACTTTTACTCACATTTAGATATAATCCCCCCTTTAAAAACCAAAAATTAAATTTTGCAGGAAACTCCAGTGAGCCAACAACTAGAAAATATAAATGAACAGTTAGCAAATCATAAACTTTCACAATTAGATTACGCCCATATAAAAGAGATTTTAGAGCGTGAACCAAATTTGGTGGAGCTTGGAATTTTTTCCGCTATGTGGAGCGAACACTGTAGTTATAAATCGTCTAAGGTTCACTTAAACGGTTTTCCAACAAAAGCTCCTTGGGTTATTCAAGGTCCTGGCGAAAACGCGGGCGTAATTGACATCGGTGATGGCTATGCCGCCGTATTTAAGATGGAGTCTCACAATCATCCAAGTTTCATAGAACCTTATCAAGGCGCCGCCACTGGCGTTGGGGGAATTATGAGAGATATATTCACTATGGGCGCTCGTCCCGTCGCCAACCTAAACGCGCTTCGTTTTGGTAATATTATGAATGACGACAAAGTCTCTTCTCATCAGCGATATTTGGTTCGTGGCGTAACCGAGGGAATAGGTGGTTATGGAAACTGCATGGGCGTTCCAACCATCGGCGGTGAAACCAGTTTTGACGAGTGTTACAATGGAAACATTCTTGTAAACGCGTTTACTTTAGGGATCGCGAAGAGTGACGAAATTTTCTATGGCAAAGCCGAGGGAACTGGAAATCCAGTTATGTACGTTGGCGCGAAAACAGGTCGTGATGGATTAGGCGGAGCCGTTATGAGTAGCGACAGTTTTACGGAGGAGTCAAAATCTCTTCGTCCCACGGTTCAAGTTGGCGATCCTTTTACTGAAAAACTTCTTCTTGAAGCATGTTTGGAGCTTTTCAAAACCGACCATGTCATCGGCATTCAAGACATGGGGGCGGCTGGACTTACGTCTTCCGCGTTTGAAATGGCCGGTCGTTCAGGCTCTGGCATGATAATGCACCTCGACAAAGTTCCCGCGCGTGAAGAGAACATGACCCCTTATGATTTTATGCTAAGCGAATCGCAAGAGCGTATGCTTCTTTGCGCAAAAAAGGGAAGTGAACAAGCCATTATCGATATTTTCCAAAAGTGGGATTTGGACGCCGCCGTCGTTGGCGAAGTAACCGCAACTGGAAATATGGAACTATTTTGGCATGGGGAAAAGTGCGCGGAGGTTCCCGTCGCTCCAGTGAGCGAAGAAGCTCCTATTTTAAATCGTCCTATGAAAAAACCAGCCTATTTAGACTCGTTGGCCTCGGTAACCATAGATGATTTTGATAAAGTGAGCAATCAAGAAGCTTTCCAAACCCTTACAAAATCTATGGAAGTCGTAGATAAATCTTGGATATACACGCAGTATGACTCAATGGTTCAAACGAACACGATAAAAAAAGGCGGAATGCTAGACGCTTCCGTCATTCGTGTCAAAGAGAATAAAAAAGCTTTAGCCATGAGTGCGGATTGCAACGTTCGCTACTGTTATATAGACCCTAAAGGCGGAGCTGCGGCCGCTGTTATGGAAAGTGGTAGAAACGTCGCTATGAGCGGCGCTAGACCTTTGGCGATTACGGATTGTTTAAACTACGGGAATCCGGAGAACCCTGAAGTCATGTGGCAGTTTGGCGAAGGCTGTTTAGGAATAAAAGAAGCATGTTTGGAACTTACCACTCCTGTTATCGGTGGAAACGTTTCTCTTTACAATGAAACAAACGGAGTAAGCGTTTTTCCAACTCCATCAATCGCGACCGTTGGCGTGAACGATGACGAAAACAACGTTCTTATGTCAAGTTTTCAAGAAGAGGGGAACGCTCTTTATTTAGTGGGTGAGAGTAAATCTGAATTTGGCGGCTCTTTATACATGAAAGAGATTTGTCATACCGTCGCTGGCGTATTGCCTGAGATAAACTATAAAAATGAACTCGCTCTTTGGGATTTAGTTATTGAAGGAAATAAAAAACATCTGCTAGAGTGCGCAAAAGACGCGAGTTCTGGTGGGGTTGCCATCGCATTAGCGAAAATGGCGGCTACTTCGGGTTTTGGCTGCGACGTTGAGATGAGCGTAGAGGATGAGAGAGATATATTTGCGGAGAGCATGAGTCGCGCCATCATCGAAGTAAAAGCAGAAAATTGCGAAGCCTTTGAAGCCATGCTTGATGAATCAATGGCAGTTGAAAAAATTGGTACCGTTGGTGGGACGAGCATAAAAGTTAATGACGTGGAGATGAGTTTAGTCGAGTTGCAAGACAACTATTTCAACACGTTTAAAAGAGTAATTGAGAGAGACATATAGTTTTAGAGTTTATCTTATTCTAAAGTCTATTTAGATAAGATTTGTCGAGATATTGGATTTATTGATAATTCAAATTAAATTTAAAGGATAAACATGGGTTTATTGAAGAATCTGCTTGCTCTTTTAGGACTGGTAGTTGTAGTTGTAGTGATTGGTGGGTACGTTAAGTTTAGTGATAAAATAGCTCAGGTTAAAGCTCTTGATTCAGAAGCGATTTCAACTTACATGAAAATGTTTGACACTGTTTTGGAAACTGGCGACGCTGCAAAAGGCATGGTGCTTAAATTTAAAGTAAATGATGGCGTTGAAAACGCGGATGTCGTTGAATCAATTAAAGCGTTGGCCGAAGAGTATAATATGCGAATCACTGGCGACACTAAAATGTACACGGTTCCAGACGCCAAGGGGAATGAGGTTAAGTCAGTGAGAAACATCTCAATGTGTAGTCTCGACATATCTAAAAAGTTCTTAGATTTTTCTCGAGAATTTGGCGGTTTCATGCCTTGTAGAATTATGCTGATAGAATCAGGAAATGGCGAAAGATATTTATATACTCTTGATTTAACTTTAGCGATTCATGGTGGAAGACCGTTACCAGCTGAAATGCTTATATTAGCCACAAGCGTTCAAAAAGCAATGGAAAATATTCCAGCGCGTGCGGCAAAAGGTGATTTTTAATCACTCTTTCGACAATCAATCTATAAAAAACTGGTGATTCCAGTTTTTTATACCTCACTTCCATTTAACTCCCTATAATCTACTTTTAGCTAAAATTCCAACATTATTTTATATCAAGGCTTCTCATGAAAAGAGCATTAGTTAGTGTTAGCGATAAAAACGGCGTAGTTGATTTTTGTAAATCTCTTGTAAGAAATGGTTTTGAGATTATCTCAACTGGTGGAACGTTTAAGATATTAACCCAGAGTGGGGTAAACGCCATCGAAATCGATGAAGTTACAAAATTTCCCGAGTGTTTTGAAGGTCGCGTAAAAACATTAAATCCTTACGTTCATGGTGGTATTTTACATCGTCGCGACAAACAGTCGCACTTAGATCAAGCCAAAGAGTTAGGCGTTGAAGCCATTGATTTGGTTTGCGTGAATCTTTATCCTTTTAAAGAGACGATTGAAAAAACTGACGATTTTGATGAAATCATTGAAAACATCGACATCGGTGGACCGGCAATGGTTCGCTCCGCCGCAAAAAACTTTGATAGCGTTATCATAGTGACGGACGTTGGCGATTACGCAGTGGTTATTGACGCATTAGAAAACGAAAAAAATACAAAAGATTTTCGTCGAGGCTTTATGATAAAGGCGTATGAACATACGGCGGCTTACGATAGCATGATAGCGAACTACATGAATGAGCGATTCAACGAAGGCTTTGGAGAGAAGCAGTTCGTGGTTGGAAAAAAAGTCATGAATACTCGCTATGGTGAAAATCCTCATCAAAAAGGCGCCTTATACGAGTTTGACAAACACTTCTCAAACAACTTTAAAACGCTTAAAGGCGAGGCGAGCTTCAACAACTTAAACGACTTAAACGGCGCGGTGAAAATCGCCGCCGGTTTTGGCGAAGAGAACGCTGTTTGCATCTCCAAGCATGGAAATCCTTGCGGATTCGCCATCAAAGAGACTCTTCTTGAAGCTTACACAGAAGCTCTCAAGTGTGATCCAGTATCCGCTTTTGGCGGAGTTGTGGCGGTTAACGGTACGGTGAACAAAGAATTAGCTGAGAAGATGAATGAGATTTTCTTGGAAGTCGTTATCGCTGGGCGCATTACGGATGAAGCGCAAGAGGTGTTTTCTAAGAAAAAACGAATCAAGCTTTTTGAAATGGGCGCGGATAAACTTATTTTGGCAAATGACAAAAAAGATTTCAAACACATAGACGGTGGATTTGTTTTTCAAGACGCGGACAACGTTGGCGTGGATGAGGTTAAAAACGCAAAATTAGTGAGCAAGATTGCGGCCAAAGATCAAGACATGAAAGATATGGAAATAGCGTATAAAATCGCGTCTTTGACAAAATCCAACTGCGTCGTGTACGTTAAAAATTCCGCTATGGTCGCAGTTGGCATGGGTATGACAAGTCGCGTCGACGCGTCGCAATGCGCGCTTAAAAAAGCAAAAGACATGGGACTTGACGTAACGGGCGCCGCGCTTGCGAGTGAAGCGTTTTTTCCATTTCGCGACAGCATAGACGCGGCTGCGGCGGCTGGCGTTAAAAACGTCATCGAGCCTGGCGGAAGCATAAGAGATGAAGAGATAATAGACGCCGCGAATGAGTTTGGCATGAGTTTATACTTTTCGGAAGTTCGTCACTTTTTACATTAGGAACTTTTGTAGGGGCCTCGAATTTATTTGAGACTCCTTGGAGAAATACGCTCGACTAAAGCACAAATCATTTATAACTTGATTGACATCCACTCAACTCTTGTGATATAATCCCGCTCTAATAATATCAATATAATTTTAGGACAAAATATGAGTAAATCATTATACGAAACGTTAGAAATAGCAGAGAACGCTAGTGAATCGGACATAAAAAAGGCATATAGAAAATTAGCCCGCCAATACCATCCGGACGTCAACAAAGATCCCTCGGCGGAGGACAAATTCAAAGAGATTAACTCCGCTTATGAGATATTGAGCGATAAAAAGAAAAAACAGCAGTACGACATGCATGGCGACTCCATGTTTGGTGGACAAAATTTTCATGATTTTTCAAGAAACGCAGGCGGCGCAGGCGCTGGCAACTTAGACGACATACTACGCGAAATGTTCTCTCAAGGCGCTGGAGGATTTGGCGGCGCATCAGGTTTTGGCGGAGGAAGAGGATTCGCTCAGGAGCCTAATCTGGATATAGAAACAAGCGTCACCATACCTTTTATAGTCTCAATTTTAGGCGGTTCTCATTCAGTAGCCGTTAATGGCGATAGGTTTGACATCAAAATCCCCGCCGGCGTTAAGAGTGGGGAGAAGATGAGAGTTAAGGGCAAAGGGCATGCTCAGGGTGGTCGAGCGGGAGACTTGTTTTTAAAGATAACGGTAGCGTCCACTCCAGATTACGAGAGAGAAGACAACGACCTTGTTAAAAGTTTTGACGTTCCTCTCTACGCGGCTCTTTTTGGGGATAAAATCACGATTGAAACTTTGGAAAAAGAGATAAAATTAAAAGTTCCACAAAATACAAAAAATGGACAAAGATTCCGCGTAAAAGAGATGGGGGCTATGAATCGAAAAACTAACGTTCGCGGTGATTTGTACTTAAAAGCAAATATCGTTTTACCAAAAGTTGATGACCTTGATGAAAATTTAGTAGAGATAATGAAAGAAAAACTCCCTAAGGAATAGTTTATGATACACCAATATGACGAGCCAGTTTATTTAATCAGCATAGTTGCCAAGATTTTGGATATTCATCCTCAGACTCTTCGTCAATACGAACGTGAAAACCTTATCTGTCCATCACGTTCAAATGGTCGCATTAGACTCTACTCTCAAAGAGACATAGACAGAATAAAGCTTATTCTTAGACTGACTCGTGAACTTGGCGTTAACTTAGCGGGGGTTGATATCATACTTCGTTTAAAAGTGAACGTAGACGATATGGAAAATGAAATTTCCGAGTTGAGAAGTGAAGTGTTAAAAGCTAAAAACACTCACTCTGTGGCTCATGATAAAGCGCTTGTTACAAAAAAAAGTATTTACGAGATGATTATATTCGAAAAGTAAAGAGTTTGATTCATTATCACTCTTTAAGTCTCTCTACGTTGGCTCCAATGTCTCTTAATTTTTTCTCTAAAGAGTCATAACCGCGGTCAAGGTGATAAATGCGGTGAATGTTTGTTTCTCCAGTTGAGATAAGCGCAGCTAAAACCAAGGCGCTTGACGCTCTTAAATCAGTCGCCATGACGTCCGTTCCACTAAGCTGCGTTGTCCCGCTTACCGTTGCCGTATGGCCGTTAAGGGTTATATCAGCTCCCATACGTTGAAGCTCGCTTACATGCATAAAACGATTTTCAAAAAGTCTCTCTTCGATTATTGACACTCCATCCGCCTGAGTAGCTAGCGCTAAAAATTGAGCTTGCATGTCCGTTGGAAAGGCTGGATACTCTTGCGTAACTATTTTAACTGGTTTTATGCGTTGCGATGGATGAATTGTAATCGTGTCTGGCGTGATTGTAAACGAGCTTCCCATTTCTTCAAGTTTTGAAAGCACCGCTCCTAAATGTTTTGGCTCTACATGAGTGAGTTTAATTTCCGACCTTGTAATCGCGCCGGCGCAAAGATACGTTCCCGCTTCAATTCTATCTGGAATGATGGAAAACTCATTTATTTCCACTAGCTTGCCATCCGTTCCATGAATTGTTAAAATAGCCGTTCCAATGCCATCGATTTGAATTCCGGAATCATTGAGCACTTGGCAAAGCTGAACTATCTCAGGTTCTCTCGCCGCGTTTGTTATGGTTGTGTTTCCTTTTGCTAAAACGGCCGCCATGACGATGTTAGCCGTTCCCGTCACCGTTATCTTATCAAAAACTATGTCACATCCTTTGAGACCATTTGGAGTGGTTGCTTCTATGTAACCAGATTTAATTTCTATCTTGGCTCCCATATGCTCTAGCGCTTTTAGATGTAAATCAATAGGTCTTTGACCAATGGCGCAACCACCGGGAAGGGAAACTTCGCAATGGCCAAAACGAGCGAGTATGGGACCTAGCACCAATATGGAGGCGCGCATAGTTTTTACTATGTCGTAAGTCGCTTTTGTTTTTACAAGCGTTCTAGTGTCAACCAACACTTTGTCCTCAAGAAAATCAACGTTTGCGCCAAGGTTTGAGAGTAGCTTTAAAAGAGTGTTTATATCGGCTACATGAGGCAAGTTTTTGATACTTACCTTATTGCTTGCAAGAATAGTCATAGCTATCAGAGGAAGAGACGCGTTTTTAGCGCCAGATATTTTTATAGT
>CALDOC010000274.1 GCA_937914675.1 uncultured Sulfurimonas sp. | reverse complement strand
ATTATAGATTAACTTAGCTTAATTTATTATGTTTTCAAATAAAGTTGGGCGCGTCGTTTGCGAAAAGTATGATGTCGCCCGCTTTTGTTTGAGAGCCTAAGACGTTTGTTAGTGACGATTTGTCCGCTAGCAATATTTTATTTTTAACCTTGAGGTTTTTATCAAAAAGTTCCGAGTTTAACGCTCCCGTCACTATCACTATGTCAAAAACTTGGTTGATGGCGTTAATGAGTTTGAGATTGAGTTCGTCGCTGCTTTCAACGAGGCCGGGGGTAACTATGACCTTTCTTCCCTCGTGCAACGAGCACAGTCTCACTCCCTCCAACATTCCGTCGATGTTGCCGTTGTAGCCGTCGTCGAGAATGAGTTTTCCGCCAGCTTTTATCATCTGGAGTCTATGCTCCACCGGTTTTAATCTTTTGACGGCCCTGACTATCTCTTCGTCGTTCATTCCAAAACTTTTCGCCACTCTGAGAGCCACGGCGATGTTCATGGTTTGAAATTCGCCTAAAACGTCGGTATGTAACTCCAAAGAAGTGTTGTCGAAGTTGATTTTGAAGTCTATTCCATTTAAGTCCGCGTGAACTTCGCTTATCTCATCGCCAAAAAAAGTGACCTTCTCATGTGGTTCGTTGGTTACGGACGTGTGAATGAAAGCTTTTTGTAGTTTGGGGGACTGCATGATTTCTAGTTTTGTAGAGATGATGTTTTGTAAAGATTTAAAGTACTCTATGTGAGCCTCTCCCACTTTGCCAACGACTGCTATCTGAGGCTCTACGAATGTTGTGATGTCATATATGTCACCGCTTTGTCTTGCTCCCGCCTCACATACGTATATCTCGGTATCATCTGGTAAGTTGTTATTAACGTCACCTATGATTCCGCCAAGAGTGTTGACGCTTCTTGGCGTCGCGTAAACTTTAAACTTTTCACTCAGTATCTGCGCGACAAAGTTTTTGACGCTTGTTTTTCCATAACTGCCGGTTATGCAAATAACTTGCAAATCCTTCATTTCGCTTAGTTTCTTTTTTGCCTCTTTTTTGTAAACGTTAAAAAGAAATTTTTCGATGAGATAGCTTCCCATGTACGCGAGAGCCAAAGGCATGAAAACCCCATAAGTGGAACAAGCGTCTTTGAGCGTGCACAATACGTCTTGAAATAGAACCAGAGAGATTAAAAGTATCAAAAAACGCTTCACTCTCCAAGTAAGAACAAGTTTTTTATCCAATCTTTTGTGCCATATGAATATGGATGGCAATACGGCGAAAATAAAAAATATGGCGAAAAACTTTCCTGTGGTGTGGTAAACGATAAAAGGTAAGATGAAATAAAAAACATGCCATAGCGGCTTGTGATGTTTGAGAATGACGCGAGAGAGTTTGTAGTCGTACCATTGCAGATTTGTGATTAGGTACCAGCCGAGAACCGTTACAAAAAGAACGTTGATGACGAACGAGGCTAAGGTTTCATAGTTTTCCATGTTAATGTTCCAAGGTAGTTAAAAATGTTAGTTCTATTTTTTTCGAAATATCTTTCGCGTTTTTCATGAAGAAGTAGTGGTCGCCATCGTATATTTCCAGTTTTGAATTTTTCAAGAGGGCGTCTATTTTTCTGGCGGATGAAATTGGCGTGGCGGCGTCATCTTTTCCCCAACAAAGCAAAGCTTTGCCTTCATACTTGGAAAACTCGTCCGAAAAATCTTCATTGACTACGTTTTTAAAAGTTTGGTACATGTTTTCGCTCAACTCTTTCGCGTCGTCCGCGACGAAGAAAGAGCGAAATTTTGACAAACCAAAGATTTTCAACAGCTTGAAAATTTTTATTTTTGCTCTAACCTTGAATGACTTTTTCACGTATATTCCCGCGCTCGCAACGAGAACGAGGAGCTTGGGTTTGAGTAAAAGAGCCACTTTTCCGCCAAAAGAGTGGCCCAATATTATCTCTTTGGAAGAGTTGACTCGTTGGAGGAAAAGC
>CALDOC010000273.1 GCA_937914675.1 uncultured Sulfurimonas sp. | reverse complement strand
GAGGCATTAGTTTTTTTTTCATCAACTCCGCCTGAACTGTAGAGATTGCGCCAAAAACTAGCTTATCACCCGCAAACGAGTGTGAGAGAAGAAAAATAAATATAAAAATAATTGCTTTCATATGCAAATAATAAACTCTTTTATGTTAAAGTAAGTTAAAAGAAGGATTATGGGCATGCGTTATTATTTTGTATTTTTTGTATTGTATGAAATACTCATAAGCCTATTTTTTTATAGTCAATACGCTCAAAAAGTTGAAACCTACCATGAGAGAACGCTTTCTTTGGTCAACAACTCTTTTCTCGGCGCTTCAAACACGTTCTCCATTTCAAATGACAACTTTCACGCGCAACAAGCGGACACTCTTTCTAAACTTGTGTACAAAGCGAATGACGCTTCGACTGAGAGTAGAGATGAGATAAGAAAAGAACTGTTAAATAAATTCATGGGTTTTTATAGCTATAAAAAATTAGATTCATTTAACGGCATGCACATATTTGACAAGTATGGAAACTCCCTTCTTCGTTTTCATCGACCAACGCGGCATGACGATCCCATCATAGAGAAGCGGCAATCACTCAAAGAGATGAACAGGCATTTTTTATACAAGCATGGTTTGGAGATAGGAGTCTTTAAAGATTCTTACCGGTTTCAATATCCACTCTTTTATGATGGAGAGTTTGTTGGAAGTTATGAATATAGCGTAAACTATGATTTTTTGATGAACGAGATGAAGAAGTTTTATGGAGAGGAGTATCTCTTTTTATTTAAATCCAAGAAAATAGATGAAGTCGTGAATTCTAAGGTTATCCCACGTCGTTATGACAAAATAACACTCAAGGAGAACTCTTTTTATTACAAAAAAAGATCATATAAAAATAACTACTCTATGCCTAGACTCAATTATAAGCTTGGATTAAAAGAGGTTAACGCGGCGCTAACGCAAAATCATCCTACCATCCTAGACTATTCGTTTAAATCAGAAAGCTTTTCTTTGCTTATAAAACCCGTAGAAGACATTACGGGCGTTATGATCGGATATATGCTCGTTGACGTGAAAGGAACACCGGTAAAAGAGTTTTTCAATGACTTAATCATGGAAATTATATTCGCTTCGCTTTTAAGTTTGGTCGCATACTTGTATCTTATGAAACAGATACAAAATAGGGCGTACGTTAGAAAGTTGATTAATTTGCAACATGACATATTGTTAGTGACGGACGGGAATGTCATCAAAGACGCAAATCAGGCTTTTTTAGATTTTTTCGGATTTAAAACATTAAAAAACTTTCTTAAAGCTCATGATTGCATTTGTGATTTTTTTATGGTTGAGGATGGTTTTGTAGGGAAAGACAATGATGGCTTGGCGTGGGTAGACTACATGAAAACTCATCATTTTACACAACATAAAGTTAAAATAATTGATAAAAAAACATCTTTGCCCGTTATATTTTTAGTTGAGTTGGAAAATTTTCTAGACAATAAAAGAAGTTTTGTCGTGTTTAGAGATATTACCGATGAGATAAACGACAGAAAAGAGCTTGAAACTCTTGCAAATCATGACGCTCTGACAAAGATACATAATCGCTTAAGTTTTGAAAATCACTTGACTAAGGAGATTGAAAAGTCGGATAGATATGGAGAAGTTTTTTCTTTGATAATGTTTGACATAGACCACTTCAAAAAGGTTAACGACACTTATGGTCATGACGTAGGCGACGTTATTTTAAAAGAAGTCACTACTCTTGTAAACGGCGCCATTCGCGACGTTGACTTTTTTGCGAGGTGGGGTGGAGAGGAGTTTATGATAATCTCAAATACGAACATTTCAAGAGCTGAAGCATTTTCGGAGAAGCTCCGAGAACTTATAGAAGGGTATGCTTTTACGGAAATAGAAAAATTGACATGCAGTTTTGGACTTACTCAGTATCATGGGAACGATACTCAGGAAAGTATTATTAAGCGTGTGGACACTATGCTTTACTCCGCTAAAG
>CALDOC010000272.1 GCA_937914675.1 uncultured Sulfurimonas sp. | reverse complement strand
ACGCGAAAAAAGTAGTATAATTATTCTATACGTCTTTTAAAAAGGAGAAATTATGAGTTTTTCAATCAATTCAAACATTGGAGCCATGACTGCAAATCTGAACGCCAACTTGAAAAATAAAGCTTTAGACAATAGTCTTAGCCTTTTGTCTTCAGGATCAAAGCTAGGAAACGCCGCATACGACGCGTCGGGTTTAAGCATGGCGAATCAACAATCGGCGCAGGTTTCGGGATTGGGCCAAGCCATCATGAACTCTAACGATAGCATAGGCATGATTCAAGTGGCGGATGGCGCGATGTCTGGCATCAACGATAACATGGAACGAATTAGAGTCTTGACTCTTCAAGCTTCCAACGGAACGATGAACGCGGACAACAGAGAAGCAATTCAAAAAGAGATAGACGGTTTACTTGAATCTTCTGACGACATAGCCAAACAGACCAGTTACAATGGCGTGAAATTGTTAGATGGAACGGGTGGAAGTTCGGGGGACGGGACGTTCACGACGCAGTCGGGAGCGGATAGAGGAGCTACTCAAAGCGTAACCATGGCTGACGCTAGAGTCTCTTCTTTGGTTGGTTCCATTGACGTTACGTCACAGAGTGGTCGAGCTAGCGCGATGGACACCATAGATAGCGCTTTAACTAGCATAAGCGACAGTCGCGCGCAACTAGGAGCGTCTCAAAATCAACTCATGTCCAACGTTAGAAACATTTCAGTGGGGCAAATAAACGCGGCTTCCGCCGAATCGCAGATGAGGGACGTAGACTTCGCGGCGGAGAGCGCAAACTTTTCACAACAAAACGTCATGTCGCAAATAGGTTCGTTCGCTCAAGCGCAAGCTAACGCTTCAGCTTCTAGCGTGACAAAACTATTTTAGTAAAAAGGGCTTAGCTCTTTTTACTTCTTAGTTTCCGCGTGAACCAGGTTTGATAGCTTCGCTTCCATTTTTGCAAAGAGGACAAGCTTCGGGTTCGTACATCTCAAACGTGAAGTCGGCTAAGGCGAAAAATGGAATGTCTTGCGGAAGTTTGCAGTTTGGCTTTGTTTTAACGTCGCTATTTTCGCGTTTACAAAAACCACGATTGGCAAGAGCGGCCACAGCCACTATTTCCCCACCAAGTTCTTTTACGACGGCGGCGGCTTCCATGGCCGAACCGCCAGTCGTTATGATGTCTTCGCACATGAGGACTTTTTCACCTTTGCTTACTTCAAAGCCACGGCGAACGCTCATCTCTCCATTTACTCGTTCGGCAAAGATAAAACGAACGTCAAGCGCTTGAGCTAACGCAAAACCAGCGATCAGCCCGCCAAGAGCGGGGGCGCAGACAGTGTCAACTTTTACGCCACTAGCCTTAATCTCTTTGGCAAGCTCATCGGCAAGAAGTTTAGCCGTTTTAGGGTCTTCCAAAACTTTTGCCGATTGTAGGTAAAATTGTGAATGGTTGCCACTGCTTAGTTTGAAATGACCCTCTAAAAGAGCGTCCGCGTCCATATATATCTTTCTAACGTCCATATTAAACCTTTAGTATTTCTACTTCTCTATCTTTTAAAATTTGATCAATGTTTGTAATATATTTATCTGTGATTTTTTGAATGGCGTCTTGTCCGGCTTTAGACTCGTCAGTAGTGATTTCTTTATCTTTTTCAAGTTTTTTTATTTTGTCGTTTGAGTCGCGTCTATCATTTCTTACGGAGACTTTCGCGTTTTCGCCCATGCCTTTCATCTGTTTTACGGACTCTTTACGTTGCTCAACGGTCATAGCGGGGAAAAACAGCTTTATTTGCGTTCCGTCATTGTTTGGATTCGCTCCAACGTTAGCTTTAGAAATAGCGCTTTCTATGAGAGATAAAAGATTTTTTTCCCAAGGATTAATAACTATTGTCGTTGCGTCCGAAGCGATGATGGAACCAACTTGATCAATAGAAGTAAGCGTTCCATAATAGTCAATTCTTACATTGTCTAAAACGGAGGTCGTAATCTTCCCAGTTCTAAGTGTTTTAAAATCTCTTTGCATATGCTCGATGCTACCTTGCATTTTTGCTTCACATTGAGTGTATATTTCATTTAGCATTTTTTTTCCTTGAATGTTTGAAAATTGTTGGGTAATTGTAGCGAGAAATATTTTAAGATGGAGTAAAATAAGGAGTAAAAATTAATATTGCCAGTATTGCAAACTATCTTATGTTGTAAGAATACTGGTTTTAAAAGGGAATTATTTTGTAGCGTTGATTTCTACCGCTGGAGTAAATTTTGGCATAGCGACTGGAGCCGTTACGTCTGTCGACTCTACCATTTTATCCACGACCGAAGCTTGTTTGTTTAGAGAATACATATAACCTAACGTTATTGTATTGGCTACAAATAAAAACCCTATCGTAAAAGTGGCTTTGGCTAAAAAACTATTTGGACCTTTGGCTCCAAACACAGACTCGTTTGAGCCACTATACGCGCCAAGACCAATGCTTGAGCTTTTTTGCAATAGTACAGCTATAACTAAGATAATAACTAGAACTATCTGGATAATAAGTAAAAGACTTGTCGTCATATATAATTTCCTAAATTAAAAGTGGGGAATTATATCTAAAAAAACTTATATTGCAAAATAGGGTATAATATTGAACTTAAATTATATGGGTAAATTATTCTATGAAAAATTCAAAAAGAATTATCTTTATTATAGTGGTTGGCGTCTTTTTAATGGTTCTGGCGCTGATTAATCAAGACAAAGAGAGAGTCGACTCGAAAAAAATAGTCGCGGTAAGCACTTTTTCTTTATACGACATAACAAAACACATTGCGAGAGATACGTTAGACATAGTAACCATTCTGCCATTTGGAGTGGATCCTCACTCTTACGAACCAACGCCAAAACTCATGGCGGAGATAGAGAAAAGCTCTTTGGTTATATATAGCGGGGCTGGCCTTGAGCCTTGGACGCATGGTTTTGTTTTTAAAACTAAAGTTATCGACATGAGTCAACACGTGACTTTACGAGAGCTTGGTTCAGATGAAATGCATGAAGATCACCATCACCATCATGAAGAGGGCCATGACGCTATCGACCCTCACTATTGGCTCAGTTTTTCAAACATGAAAAACGCCACGAATCTCATAACCGAAGAACTTATTCACGTTTCGCCAGAAAATGAAGCGTTTTATCTTCAAAATAGAGACGATTATCTTAAGACGTTAACAAAATTGGACATCGCGTTTAAAGAAAAACTTTCATCGTGCGCTCTTAATACAATAGTGGTGAATCATAACGCTTTTGGTTATTTGGCGAGTGAATATGGATTCCATGTAGAATCATTAAGTGGTTTGTCTCCAGAAGCGCAGCCCAACGCTAAAAACATTATTAGATTAATTGAAATCATTAAAGAGCATAACGCGTCAACCGTTTTCTTTGAGAGTTTCGCCAGCGATAGAGCCATGAAAAGCATAGCCGAAGAGGCTCACGTGGAAGTCGGAGTTTTGCAGCCATTAGGGAACGTAACCGCGGACGAGGCTAGTAAAAAACTTACTTACGCAGATATGATGACGCAAAATTTATTTAAACTTTCCAAGGCTCTTTCTTGCCGTTAAAATTTAAAGTGCCCATTTTTGACGTTAAAAATTTAAATTTTGCGCCAAGCAGTCAGAAAATTTTGACTAATATATCATTAGAAATTTTCAATGGCGAATATATAGCCATCATAGGTCCAAATGGCGGAGGAAAAACCACTCTTATTAGAATGCTTCTAGGATTGGAGACTCCTACAAATGGCGAGATAAAGATATATGGAAAAAAGTTAAAAGATTTTAAAGAGTGGCGCAAAATAGGATACGTTCCTCAAAGAGCGTCATTGGTTGATGAAAATTTTCCAGCGACGGTTCAAGACATTGTCAATATGGGAAGAGTGTCAAAACGCAGTATCTTTTCAAGAGCGAGCCGTGAGGATAAAATCGAAGTTGAAGACGCCATGATAAAGATGGACGTTCTAAATCTAAAAGATCAAATGATTGGAACTCTCTCAGGGGGACAGCGCCAACGCGTGATGATAGCTCGCGCGCTCGCTTCAAAACCTGAGATATTGATACTGGACGAACCCAACACGGGAGTTGACATGGTTTCTCAAAAAAGATTTTACGCTCTTTTGTCTAAGCTCAACAAAGAAGAAAACATTACAATCCTTTTCATAACTCATGACGTGGGCGTTATCGTAGACGACATAGGAAGAGTTTTTACAATCAATCAAAGAGCTACGATATGCAACAATCCCAAAGAGGTACTTGGTTGCGGTGACATGACGGCTCTTTATGGCACCCAAGCGCATCTTCTGCACAATCACAAACATGAACACTAAAACGAAGGACTTGAATGATTGAAATGCTCTCTTACGATTTTATGCAAAGAGCCTTTTTAGCGGGAATTCTCATAGCGACGTTGGCTTCGATTAGTGGAACGTTCATTGTATTAAAACGCTACTCGATGATGAGTGAAACGCTTGCTCATTCGGCTTTGGTTGGAGTCGCCGTTGGTTTGGTGGCTGGTTTTAATCCTCTTTGGATGGCGGTTAGCGTGGCGATACTATCCTCTTGGACCATAGAATACTTGAGAAGTTCTTTTTCGCTTTATTCAGACGCCATACTCGCCATTTTACTCTCTGGCTCTTTAGCCGTGGCGATTATTATAGTTTCTCTAGGCGGAGCGTTCAACAATTCCCTATTCTCATATCTATTTGGTTCCATCCTCTCCGTAAGTAGTGAAGACATAGTCACCATAATGATTTTTGGAACGATTTCATTGCTTTTGTTGCTCGCATTTTCAAAAGAGTTGTATTTTATAGCGTATGATGAAGAGGTGGCAAAAACAAGCGGAGTAAAAGTGAAATTTCTTAATTACTTGCTTGTTACCGTAGTGGCTATCATCATCGCTCTTTCCATTAGAGTGGTAGGTTCGCTACTGATAGGAGCGCTCATGGTTATTCCCACGGTCGCGGCGCTTCAGTATAAAGTTGGTTTTTTTAAAACAGGTCTCATATCTTTAGTTATCGCTCTTTTTAGCGTTGTCGCGGGCATGACGGTCTCTTTTTATTTTTCTTTGCCATCGGGAGCCACCATAGTGCTCTGCGTCATATTTATATTTGTCATCTCTTTGGTTGTAAATAAAAAATGAAAATCAGTTCTGAATTTTCAAAGCATGCGTCTAGTTATGACTCCTTAAACGAGATTCAAAATTTAGTCATTAAGAAGATGTTGTCCTTATTGGATTCCAAGCCGCAACGCATTTTAGATTTGGGCTGTGGAAGCGGGGCACTTTGCAAAAGCGTAGATTGGAAATATAAACGCTTTACCGGAGTGGACTTTGCTCCCGGTATGTTGGAACTCCATCCAAAATCTAAAAACATAGAGTGCGTTTATGGCAACTTTAACGACAAGACCCTTTTTGACAACCTTGCTACCTATAATTATGATTACGTGTTTTCAGCGTCGGCGCTACAATGGGCGGATAATCTAGATGAAGTATTTAAAAGCATAAAAGAGTTAAACGCGCCAATCGTTTTAGCCATATTTACTTCGAACACTTTTAAAGCTTTAAATGAAACGGCGTCTTTAGAGTCTTTACTCAGAAGCGCTCAAGAGATAAAAAAACTACAAGAGAAATATTTCAACGCAAACTTTGAAGTTGTGAACTACAAGCTAGAGTTTGAGAGCGTGCGAGATATGTTCAAATACATAAAAAGAAGCGGAGTCAGTGGTTCAAGAAAAGTGCTAAGCCTCAAAGAGACAAAAAGTTTGATGAGTGAGTATCCATTGAGTTATCTAGAATTTGAAGTGGCGTTTATTTACTAAACAGAATAAAAAAGCAAAACTCCCCCACATCTTAAGCGTAAGTTAAGCATTA
>CALDOC010000271.1 GCA_937914675.1 uncultured Sulfurimonas sp. | reverse complement strand
AATACAAATCGTTAAGAATGCCCATAGCGAATGAGCAAAAGTTGGTTTTTCAAAAATTATACGACAACATGCGCAAAGAAAACGGCGAAAAAGTAAGAAAAGTAACCTACGAATAAAACTTAAAACAAGGAAATTATAATGAACGTGTCAAGCATAGTGGTGCAAACGCTACCAAAATTTTTAGACGAGGTTGTTCAAGCCCTCAAAGATTGCGAAGTCTGCGACTATCATCTTCATGATGAAAAAGGAAGAGTCATCATCACCATAGAAGGCGAAGGCGTCGCGGAGGAGCTTGACAAACTAAGAGTCATCGAAGCCATCCCCCACGTGATAGCCGCCGACATGCAGATGGCTTACAGCGAAGACGAACTCGATGCCCACATGGAAGTCATCAACAACGCGGACGTCGTGCCAAAAATGCTTCATGACGACACCCTACTCCCAAAAGACATAATTTACAATGGCGATTTAAAGAAAAAAGATTTGTACGGTTTCGCTAAAACTTTCGACGCGACAAAAGGCAAATAATGAGCGTTGTTTTTGAAGCGACCATCAAAATGCAAGCGATTAAGGGTTGGTATATCGAGCTAAAAGACACCCTTGACGAAAGAGTCGCTTTTTGCCTAAGCGTGGAAGAACTCGAAACAAAGATAGAAGAGTTCGGAGCCCAATACGGCGGTCACGTGGACGAGGTGCGATGGCTAAAAGACGACAACGTCCTCCCTCATGTTATGGATGAGGTAAGAGTAAAAATGGCGGAGCAAAGAGATAAAATAGAAGAAAAAACAGGTGAATCTATCGAAGAGACAGCGAAAAACAGCGTCGTCTAACTCTTCAATAAAATCTTTAAAATGGGAAATAAAGTATGTTCGTAAAAAAATTAGAGTTTGTTTTTATAACGGTCATAATTCTCGCGCTCACTCTTTTAAGTTTTAACGCTTATAAAGACTATGCTTTTAAGCGCGACGACATTCCTCAGAGTTTCAAGCAAAGAATCAAAGAGAAAGAAAAAGACGTTCTAGTTCACATGCGAGAGAACTTTGGCTTTGTCTTTGAAGTCCCGCTCATCGTAACGGACAAGTTTACTAGCAGACTCTATGGTCTCACCTTCTATGAATATGGCGACATAAAAATTTACCTCAACAAAAGGACTCTTGACGATGAAGCTTTAACCTACTTTCAAATCCCCATTTGATATAATCATCCTTGTTTTATGCTTTGCGACATCGGGCTTTAACCTACTTTCAAATCCCCATTTGATATAATAATCGAATATTTTATCGTTCACCCCTCAAAGCTTTAACCTACTTTCAAATCCCCATTTGATATAATAATGACTCCGTACGCTATAAATATATTATCGCTTTAACCTACTTTCAAATCCCCATTTGATATAATTGTGAGT
>CALDOC010000270.1 GCA_937914675.1 uncultured Sulfurimonas sp. | reverse complement strand
ATTATGTTGCCAAGTTCAATCATAAGTCCCGTACTTTCGGCTATATGGATGAAATTATCTGGAAACACAAGACCCTTTGTTGGGTGTCTCCATCTTACGAGGGCTTCGGCTCCATATATAGTTTTGGTATTGGCGTCTATTTTCGCTTGATAAAAAACTTCTATTTGATTTTTTGATTTAACGGCATGAATGAGGTCTTGTTCTAAAGTTAGTTGTTTGTCAATAAAATTTCCCATAGAGTTGGAGTAGATTTTGTACTTATTTCTTCCATCGTTTTTTGCTTCATACATGGCTGTGTCGGCGCTGCGTATCAACTCATCGGCGTCCTTGCCATGCTCTGGATAGATTGAAACGCCAATGCTTGAAGTGATATAGAGCTGATGCGTTCCAATATCGTGTTTTTGTTGTAATGTTTTTTGTATTTTCGCGGCAATTTTTTTTGCGTCTTCAATGCTTTTGATTGATGGAAGCAAGATTACAAATTCATCACCTCCGAAACGCGCTAGCGTGTCCGACTCTCGTATGTGCTCTTGAAGCGCCTTGGCTATATAAACGAGAAGTTCATCGCCTACGCTATGCCCTAACGTGTCATTTATAAGTTTAAAATGGTCAAGGTCTAAAAATATAACGGCTAAGTTATCGTTATTTCTTTTTGCGTTTTGAAGAGCTTTATGCATTCTGTCTTTTAGCAGGGTTCTGTTTGCGAGATCTGTTAAAGAGTCATGATACGCTAGTTTTTCAATTGTTTTTTTATTTTCGACGTCGGTTGTAATATCGAGGCTCACGGCTGTAATTCTAATGGAACCATCAACTTTTTTACGCACTTTTCCTTTCGTCTGGATATACAACTCTTTTGAATTCTCAAGTATAATACTGTAGTTGAGATGAAATTGAGCGCCATTTTTTAAAGCTTTTTCAATTGACCTAATCACTCTTTGATAGTCGGCTTTTGAGATGAAATTTAAAAAATCATTCCAAGTTATCGTTCTGCTCAAATTAACGCCTAAAATGCGGTAATATTCGTCACTTAGAATAAGCTCGCCATTTACTACGTTATAATCAAAACTTCCAACTTTCGCCATTCTTTGAGCCTCTTTTAAGTGAGCTTCTTTTTGTAAAATGGTGGCGTTTAAATTTTCAGTCTTTTCTATATACTTTGTTAAGTTCTCAACCATAACGTTTGCGGACTTGCTTATGACGTGAATCTCGTCATTTATTTTTGAGTTTAAAACAAATTTTTTTGGTACGTCGGGATTGAAATTTTCGAATGACACGGCTAGTATGTTGAGCTGTTTGAGTGATTTAAACAGCATGTAACCTATGGACAACATGGAGAGAATAAATAATAAAACGGATAGAGCGAACCAATTATAAAATTTTTGCATATACATATTGTAAGATTCATTGGAATAGACTAGCGTTAATGTGGCAATTTCAAGATTTGTAGAAGGATCAATCAGTATATCGGTTGATTTAAAATGACCGGCTTCTTCTAGCTCTTTAAGAGATTTTTCATCGTTTGAAAAGATAAGGGGTTTTATGAATTTTTTTGAATCAATTTGAATGAAGATTATTTTTTCATTTTTTAGCTGAGAG
>CALDOC010000269.1 GCA_937914675.1 uncultured Sulfurimonas sp. | reverse complement strand
TTTGGCTTCAAAATGGTTGCTCGGAGCCATGGCGCTTGGCTCTTTTTTCATCGTCAACAAAATCATAGAGTTTGCGCATAAAGTGGAACAAGGCGTAAACTTAAGCACAAATACTTTTTTTATGTTTTACATTATTTTGACCGTATTTCACTTTATGCACGTGCTTTTGGGTCTCGTCATTTTGTTCAACGTTCGACAAAAAACGAAAAAAGGCGGCTATGGATTTGACGACCATAGAGGAATGGAGACGGGAGCGATTTATTGGCATCTTGTCGATTTGCTGTGGATAGTTTTGTTTCCGTTGATATACATAATCAGGTGATTTCATGATAAAAATTTGGATTATTTTACTGATTTTAACAACGTTCGCGTTTTTGCTAGGTTATTTAAAACTTACAAACTCAACGCTTATCCTCGCATTGCTTCTAAGCACGTTTGTAAAAGGTCAATTGGTGGTTGACTATTTCATGGGCTTAAAAGACGTGTCGTTGAGATATAGACTCATTCCCACCATCTGGCTTTTCATCGTTTTGTCTCTAATCTCTATCGCTTACTTTTCGCCTCTATCTCTCTAAGCTTGTCTTTTTTGCTTTTGCCCTTGCCTTTTACGGGAGCGTCGCCTTTGACTTTTTTGGGAGCTTGACCCACAAGTTCAAAACCTTCCTTTTGTTCTCTAGGTAGTTTCATCTCCGAGCGTTTTTCAATGAGTTTGAAATGTTCCATCTCTTCATAATCTATAAAACTTATGGCTTCACCCGATTTGCCAGCTCTCGCCGTTCGCCCTATTCTGTGAACGTAGTCGGCGGGAGAGCGAGGCAAATCGTAGTTTACCACGCAGTCCACGTCGTCAATGTCGAGTCCACGAGCCGCTATGTCCGTGGCGAAAAGTATATTTATCTTTTTCGCTTTAAACGCGCTTAATGTCTCATGACGAGACTCTTGTTCCAAATCACCGTTGAACGAAGCCGCCGAAAATCCATGCTTTCGAAACTTCTCGGCTATGTTGTCGGTCGCGCGTTTGTTCGCCATGAAGACC
>CALDOC010000268.1 GCA_937914675.1 uncultured Sulfurimonas sp. | reverse complement strand
CCTGGTTTTATGCATGATTTACAAAAACCACCCGCTTTGGTATAGTCCGTAATCTCTTCAACAGACGTTAGTTTGTTCAGTTTTATAACTTGAGTGAGCGTATCTTGAGAGACGCGGGCGCACTCACAAATGATAAACTCGCTCTCAAGAGACTCCATGTCAACGCCCTTATACATAGAAGCCGCTTTTTTGATCACGTCGTAAGCCATAACCGAACAGTGCATTTTTTGACCAGGAACGGCTGGAATGTCTATGTTGTCGCGAAGCGCTTTTTCAACGTCGATGTTCGTTATTTTAAGCGCGTCGTCCACAGTTTTGTCCATGCATAACTCAGCCATCATGTCAGATGAGGCGATTGCGGTTCCGCAACCAAAACTTTTAAACTTACTTGTAATGATGGTATCAGACTTAGGATCTATCAACCAGTATAAACGAACCGCGTCGCCACAAGACTCAGCGCCAAAGTCAGCTATAATGAGTTCATTGTCGCCTTTTTCCTCTTCAGTGATCTCACCCATGTTTGTTGGATTATCCATACGACGTTGCACCTCATTAGAGTACTCTTCCCATAACGCTCCACCGATTAAATTATCTCTTGCCATTAACTGCTCCTTAAAATAGTTTATAAATTATATTTCAAAGATTGCAATTTACGTTCTAGTAATTCCTATCTAATTATTACAAAATTGTTATTGTGATACAAAAATAGATTCAAGAACAGAATATGCATTTTTTCAGTAACTTAATATAAGGATTTGTTCATGTATTTACTTACAGCGGTAATAAATAAGGTATGTTTAAATGACGTTCTCTCGGATTTAAAAGCCGAAGGGATAGAGGGTCTGACGGTTAGCGACGTTAGTGGAAAAGGAGGTTTTGGCTTTATCCATGATAACGGCGAAACCGACTTGGACAAAAATATAAAGCTAGACATAGTCCTCTCAGGTGACAAATATAAAGAGTTGGCAAAAGAGATTATCCGTTCTAACGCGAGAGATTTACACACGGGTTCTGGCAAAATGTGGGTAACTCAAGTCCTAGAAGTCGAAAGAATCCGTACAGGCGAAATAAACGAATCCGCGCTAAAACATCCAAAGTTTAAAAAAGAGAACGTTTATCAAGAAAATTATTACAATATTTTGGATACTCCCGCTAGTTAGAGCATAGAAAGTTTATTTAAAAACTTTCGCTCTTTAAACGCGGGGATCTCTAGTTCTTGACGATACTTTGCGATGGAACGGCGTACCATTTTTACGCCAAAACGAGCTTCCACGCTTTCATGAAGATATTTGTCGCTATATGGGTTTTCTTTGTCTTCAGCCTCAACCACTCTTTGCAAAAAATGTTTTATCTCGGCGGTAGAGACTTCTCCAATGGAGTTTGAGAAAAAATCTTTAAACGCGAAAACTCCCCTATCACACTCAAGATACTTGTCGCTTATGGCGCGAGAAATTGTAGACTCGTTAAATCCAAGTATGTCCGCCACGTCTTGAAGTCTTAAGGGTTTGAGTTCGCTTCCCATAAAAAACGAGTACTGCTTTTCAACTAATACAAGCGCGACGTTGTAAAGCGTCGCTTTGCGCAAGTCGAGGAGTTTTACTAGTTCGCGAGCTTCTTTAAATTTTTGTTTTGCGAAATTGTCATATTTGTCAATTTGATTGACGGTCAGATTTGGGTAAAACTCGTTATTGATTTTAATGTTTATGTCGTCATTTTTAAACTCTATGAAAATATCTGGCAATATCGCTATTTCTCTCTCCATATAAGATATGGCTGGTGGATTGTTAAGATGTTTTAGAACTTCTTTGGCGTCATGAAGTCTCGGATGGTTTATAAACTTTGCAATATCTTCAAATTGAGTAATGACGGCGCTAAGTAATACGCTCAACTCATCATCCAAATCAAAATCATTGAGCTGAAAAAGAAAAGACTCTTTGTAATCAATCGCGCCAACGCCAATAGGCTCAAGATGGGCGAAACGTTGACGAACCTGTTCAACTCTATACGCATCCACGCCACACTGCCTCGCCACTTCTTTAACGTCACCCTCAAAATATCCCTCGTCATTAATGTAAAATATAATTTGCTTCGCTATTTTTTGAGATATGGGAGTTGGGAAAAGTGGCGCGCTGATTTGATCGTCCAATCTCTCATAAAGTGATTGCGACGACACGCTCATCCATTCAATCTCGTCGGTGGATGAATTTGAAACATGGTTTTGATACTCCATGAACGTATTGTGAGAGCCGCTTGAAGAACTCTCTGGTAGTTCAAATCCAGACTGCACTTCCAAACAAGGGTTTTCATTTGTAATCAATTGTATGTGCTTATCCAAATCGCTCAATGAACACTGTAACAATGGTAGCCAAGTCTGCATAGACAATCTAGGCAGTTGTTTTTGTTTGAAATTAAATTGCTGTTTCATTTTTTCTTCTTTATATAAGTATATA
>CALDOC010000267.1 GCA_937914675.1 uncultured Sulfurimonas sp. | reverse complement strand
TACGAAGCTAGCGTTGGCGCTCTTCATGAGATAGTGACGCAAGTTGGCGACGAGGTTCATTCGCTGTTTTTGTTCGGGCACAATCCCAGTTTGAACGAGTTGGCTCAAAAATACGTCGGCTTTGAAGATAACGTACCGACATGCGGAGTCCTTGAGATAGAGTTTGACTGCGATAGTTGGAGTCAAATAGACAGGGAAAACTCAAAAATCGTCTCATTAGCATATCCAAAAAAACATCTTTAGGATATGCTAATAAAAGAAATAACGCATTATAATTTATAAGTAAGTTTACTCTCTTTACAAAGGAACGATTATGCATAGTGGCGGTCTTTCAATTTTACTCTTTGTGATTTTTTCCCTTTTCACAGGCGCTTTGTTCAAAATGTTTATGCGCAACAGTCGGATTCCCTATACGATAGTTCTGTTGCTTGTTGGGATTCTTGTAGGCGCGACGCATCAGTTTGGACTTTTTGGGCATGACTCCTTGATAGGCTCCATGGCGACGCAAGTCGGGCATATTGATCCGCATCTTATTTTATTTCTCTTTTTGCCCACGCTTATTTTTGAATCCGCGTATTCGATGGAACCGCATCTGTTTTTTCGCATTCTCCCGCAAATCGCTCTTTTGGCGATTCTTGGGCTTATATTTTCGATGGTTTTAACCGCTTTCGCCGTTCACTGGTTACTCTCATGGGGGATGGGCGCCGCGCTGCTTTTTGGAGCCCTGATAAGCGCGACCGATCCCGTTTCGGTCGTAGCGCTTCTCAAAGAAAAGAGCTCGCGCAAGCGTCTGGAGACGCTCATAGAGGGGGAGTCTCTGCTCAACGACGGAACCGCGATCGTCTTTTTTTCTCTTTTTTACGGTTTCGCGTTGGGAACGACGACGGAGTTCAACGCCTTATCCGTAGTCGGCGAATTTGTTTGGGTCGTTTTGGGTGGTCTTTTTATGGGCGTCGCCATTGGCTGGATTGTTTTATGGATAATTGGAAGGATTATCAACCAGCCGCTCATTGAGATTACTTTCTCCATCGTCGCGGCTTATTTAAGCTTTATTTTGGCGGAGTCTTTGCATGTTTCGGGAGTCGTGGCTTTGGTCTCGCTCGCCTTGATGTTCTCAACCGTCGGTCGCACTCGCGTATCGCCGGAAATTTCACACTTTTTGCATCAGTTTTGGGAGATGATGACCTACGTCGCCAACACGCTTATATTTTTAATCGTTGGCGTCGTTATCATAACGCATGCAAGTTTTGACTCCGTGGAGTTGTGGATTATATTGGGCGCGTTATATATTTTGCTTACGCTTATTCGCGCTCTGAGCGTGTTAGCTTTAATGCCGATTTTAAAACATATCGGAGTGGGCATCACCTATCAAAAAGCGACCGTTCTTGTATGGGGAGGTCTTCGTGGCGCCGTCTCGCTCTCTCTGGCTCTCTCATTGGCGCAAGATTCCAACATGCCCGAGTCGCTTCGAGAACAGATTTTATTTTTGACGGCGGGCGTTGTTTTTCTTACGATGGTCATCAATGGTTCGACCATGGAGTGGCTCTTGCATTTGCTTGAGTTTGACAAACTTCCAGAGGCGAAAGAGGCCTCGGTTGAAAAAGCTCAAATAGAGTTAAACGCGCAGATGCAAAGTTATCTAAAGAGCGTATTGAACAATCCTTTTTTCAATACGCTCAAGATTGATTCGCTTCAAAAATTTATCATGACAAAGAACGCCAAAGCGGAGTTCTCCATGCACTCAACGCTGCAACAAGAGGAAGACGACGTCGCCTTTATAAGACGACTGCTCGAAATAGAGCGAAGCGATTATTGGAGGCAGTTTGAAGCTGGACACATTGGGCGTAGCGCCGCTTTTACGCTTTCTCGGTCTGTGGAACAAGCGCTTGACAACGCTCCGCTCATAGCGCCTCGTCACTCTTTGGATGAAAGTTTTAAAGTTCCCACTCATCCAAAATGGCTCACAAACCTTCCTCTCATGGGCAACTCCATGCATAATTGGCTCTTCTCTTATCTCTCTTTGAGTTATGACGTAGCTCGTGGATTTGTGGAAGCTCAAGAGGAGATGCGTTTGCATGTTGCTTCATTGGAACCCGATAAAAAGAGTGGCGAGTACATAGAGCGTCAGATTGATGAAAATTGCGCAAAAGCCTTTGCTTTTATCGAGCATATAAACAAAGAGTATCCAAATCTTATAGAAAATTTACAAACAAAATCAGCTCATCGTCTCTTACTCAACCATAAACGCTCCCTGATTTGGAAGATGCAACACGATGGCGTCCTTGAAGAAGCCGAGGCTCAACGCCTCATTGACGACATAGAAACGCAGATGTTAAAGATGAGGGAAGAGCAGTGAAACCTTTAACAACCACCTACGTCTCCATAGACAAAGAGTCTTTAGATGAAGGAAGCAAGCTTGATTTCGACGTCTATAGCGCGAACCCCTCTAAAACCCATATGAGTCTTCACCTGCAAAGCGGAAGCGTCTTAAACCATGAACAACGCCAAAACCTTGAAGCCATAGAGAGGCTGTACATAGTCAAAGAGGCTTTGCCAAAATATAAAAAATTCATAAAAGAACATATTAAAAAAGCGCATGACGGCGCGGTAAATGACGTGGAAGCCCGTACGGTTGACATATACGTAAATGCGACGAAAGCGGTAAACGACATCTTTAGCAACCCAGAATCATTGAAAAACGTCAAAGCCATTCATCATGTCGTTGACGATTTGGTAGATACGGTTTTACAAGACGACATGGCTATCGAAACGCTTTTAAAACTGATAGCTCATGATTACTATACGCACACGCATAGTATAAACGTGAGTATATACGCTTTGAGTTTTGGGGCGT
>CALDOC010000266.1 GCA_937914675.1 uncultured Sulfurimonas sp. | reverse complement strand
GAAACTTTTGAAACCATAAAAAAAGAGAAAAGAGTGGAGTTTGTAACCTTTCATCAAAGCTACTCTTATGAAGATTTTATAGAGGGATTTAGACCGAATGAGGGTGGAAATATTGAGCTTGAAGATGGAATATTTAAAAATATTTCAGATAAAGCAAAACTAAATTTAGAAGATAGTCAAAAAAATAAAAAAGAGGTAGAAATAAAATATAGTTTTTCAAAACTCTTAGATGAATTTAAAATTTATGTAGAAGATAAAATTAGCACAGATGGAATTTTTGCATTAAAAGGAAAAGCTACAATATCAAATATAGGGAAAAGTTCCTTTTTAGTTGCTGGTTCTGTAAGCTCGGAGCAAAAATTAACTTTTAAGATTCTTGAGAGAGATTATGATAATTTTAAAAATGGAATCATTAAAAGTTATAAAGATATAAAATCTACCTTTGAATCAGAAAAAGGAGTTCATGGCAATGCTACATATTATTTTGCTTTATATGAAAAGTTAAAAGAATTTGAAGATTCCGTGTATGAAGATTCAAATCAGGAGAAACTTGAAGTTATTGAGCAAAAAAACTTCTACATAGTAATAGACGAAATAAACCGAGGCAATATCTCTAAAATCTTTGGCGAATTAATCACACTTATAGAAGAAGATAAAAGAGATGTTTACGAAGTAACGCTTCCATATTCAAAAGAAAAATTTAAAGTGCCATCAAACCTTTACGTCATCGCCACCATGAACTCAACTGACAAATCTATAGCGACTATAGATATAGCGCTTAGAAGAAGATTTACATTTTTGAAGATGAAGCCAAACGAAGCTTTAGTGCCAGTAATCGCAAAAAAACTATTTAATGAATTAAATGAGTTTATAAAAGAAAATCTCAATGAAGATTACATGTTAGGTCATAGCTATTTTATGAAGATTCAAAATAATGAAGACTTGGATTTTCTAAAAGAGTATAAAATCAAGCCACTTTTGGAAGAGTATTTTTACGTTGATCAAATGAAACTTGATGAAGCGTTAAATATTTTAAATAAAGAAGCACATCATGAATAAAAACGTGACTTTGGCGATGGGAAATGGCGGTGAAGAAAACAACGAACTTATTACCAAGATTTTTTACAAAGCTTTTAAAAATGAGATTTTGCAAAAGAGCGAAGACGCGGCGGTGATTCATGGAGGAGAGCTTGCTTTTTCTACGGATAGTTTTACAGTTAGCCCTCTCTTTTTTCCCGGTGCGGACATAGGAAAACTTGCCATCTGTGGTACGTGTAACGATTTGGCTATGATGGGCGCGAAGCCTAAGTACCTTACTTGTTCCGTTATCATAGAAGAGGGTTTTTCTATAAAAGAACTTGAGCGAATCGTGCAGAGCATGAAAGAAGAGCTTGAGAAAAATGGCGCCATCGTGGTGAGCGGCGACACGAAAGTCGTGCCTCGTGGAAGCGTGGACAAAATTTTTATAAACACGACGGGAATAGGGGAGATACAGAAAAAAGGGATAAGCTCTAATAATATCTCAGACTCCGACGTCATTTTGGTTTCTCGTGATTTGGGTCGTCATGGCGCGGCCATATTCGCCGCTCGCGAGGGCATTGAGCTCACGAGTAATTTGCAAAGCGATTGCGCGTCGCTTTACGTCCAAGTGCAAGCGCTTATGGAAGCCGACGTGAAAATCACCGCCATGAGAGACGCGACTCGCGGCGGAGTCAGCGCCGTTTTGAACGAGTGGGCGAAACAGTCGAACGTTTGTTTGGAGATAGAAGAGAAAAGCATACCCGTCTCAGAGGAGGTATACGGCATCTGTGAGATGCTTGGCTTTGAAGCGGTCAATCTCGCGAATGAAGGAACTTTCGTTTTAGCCATAGATAAAGAAGACGAGCAAAAAGCCTTGGATGTTTTGCATAGATTTGAGAACTCCTCAAACGCGGTTAAGATAGGAAGCGTAAGCGACGCCTATGTAGGAAAAGTAATCATTCATACCGCCCATGGGACGAGAAGATTTTTGGACGTTCCAACGGGCGAGCTTTTGCCTAGAATTTGCTAAGGAAAGTACATGCATGAATACAGCGTGGTGCAAGCTCTTTTGGATCAATGCGAAGATTACGCGAAAGCGAACGACGCGACGAAAGTGACGAAAGTCGTATTGAAAATTGGCGTCATGAGCGGGATAGAAACAGAGCTTTTAGAAAGGGCGTTTGACACTTTTAAGGAAAAGACGGTTTGCGAGGATGCAGAGTTGGTGATAAATAAGCAAGCCCTCACCATAGAATGCCGTGATTGCAAAAAGGTGAGCGAACTCGAGAAAAACCACTATCTTTGTCCAAACTGCAAATCGACGAACCTCAAAATTGTTGACGGGGAAGAGATGTTTCTTATGAGTTTGGAAATGGAATAGTGGCTAAATCAACTGCAATTTTCACATAAACCCGATAAGACGAGATCCGTTTTGGATATGTTGAAGTTGGCTGCGTTGGACGCGCGTCGCGTTACGTCTGTCAAATTCAAGACGATGTCTTGCACTTTGTCACACTTAGAGCAGAGCAAGTGAGAGTGAGTCTCTTTCGTTAGCTCGTACACCGATTTCGCGTTTGGAAGTTTCACTTCTTCAATAAAAGAAGCTTCAAGCATCAAATTTATATTTTTATATATGGTTGCCAATGATATGGAACTAAACTTTTTGAGCATCAATTCATATAAGCGTTCTATAGTTACATGGCCGTTCATAAAAAGAGCGTTCGTCATCTCTAATCTTTGCGGCGTCGCTTTTAAGTTATGCTCTCTTAATATAGTTGTATAATCATTCATAATGAAATTATACACTTTATTCAACTAAAGGATAAACATTATTCTCTGTAATTAATGCTACTATAATTTATTAAAAGATAATAATTATCCTTTAAGTTTTTAGAGAGTACAATCAACCAACAAAAGGAGTTCATAATGAGACAGTACGAAACATATAGATGCAACAAATGTGGCAACGAGGTCGAAGTTTCAAAAGTTGGCGGTGGGGAGCTTCACTGCTGTGGACAAGCCATGGAGATGATTACCCAAGATTTGACGATGGTGAATCTTTTAAAAGCGTTTTCTGGCGAATCACAAGCGAGAAACAAGTATGAGTATTTCGCTAAAGTCGCCCAAAAAGAGGGTTATAGGGACATAGCGGAACATTTTCAAAGAGCCGCGAACAATGAAAAACAGCACGCTAAAATGGAGTTGGCTCTTCACAATAGAATGGAGAACGATAGCGAGAACAACTTTGGAGACACAAAAGAGAATCTTCAAGAAGCCATTAACGGCGAGTCGTATGAAAACACTACAATGTATCCCGATTTCGCTCAAATCGCAAAAGACGAAGGGCATAAAGAAGCGGCGGCTCTTTTTAAAGGGATAGGAAAAGTGGAAGTCGAACATGAAAAGATGTTTAAAACGCTGCTCGAAAGATTGGAGACCGAAGCCGAGTTCGTCAGCGAAGATGAGGAAGAAGCTTGGATTTGTGAAGTTTGCGGGCACGTTCACTATGGAAAAAAAGCTCTTAAAACTTGTCCCGTATGTAAACATCCTCAAGAGTATCAGTCGCGTTTAAACTCTAAGAAGTAAATTTTAGTATAATGGCGGCATGAAAAATTTAGAACTTGAAAACATTTTTATACCATCGAAAATTCCCTCAAAGAAGTTGATGATCATTTTACATGGTCGCGGCGATTCTTCCGAGGGTTTCACCTCTTTGCCGGTCTTTTTAAAAATGGACGACATGAACTACATATTGTTTGACGCTCCGTTTGAATACTTCTCCGGATACTCTTGGTACCCACTTCCCCCCGATCAACTACCTGGCATAGTCTATTCTTCAAAACTGCTGACAACCGCCTTGGACGAACTTTTTGAAGAAGAGTTTAACGCTAGCGAAAGTTTTTTATTTGGCTTCTCCCAAGGGTCGCTTTTGACTTTTGAGTTTGGAGCGAGGTATCACAAAGTTTTGGCTGGATACATAGCGGTGAGTGGCTATATCTATGACGATCAAAAACTTCTGCAAGAGATGAATCCAAACGTGAAAAACGCGAGATGGCTGTGCACGCATGGAACGCTCGACGGCGTTCTTCCTTTTGAAACTTCAAAAGGGCAGATAAGGAGACTTCAAAACGCCGGTTTTGAGATAGAGTTTAAAAGTTATGAAAAAGATCATAGCGTTGATCGCGATGAGCTTAGCATGATATCCGAGTGGATGAAAGAGACCTTAAGTAGAGTAAAGCGTCAGAGTTAAAGTTGAAGTTAAAAACTACTTTTATAATTTAAAAAAAGAAAAAATTTAAATTTATAATTCTTTGATATAATTCTTGCGATTTATAGGGCTAGACCCTATATCTTAATAAGGAAAATCGATGACAAAAGAGTATATATTTACTTCTGAGTCTGTAACAGAAGGGCATCCTGACAAGATGGCAGATCAAATTAGCGACGCAATTCTGGATTATATTATTGAAAAAGACCCACACGCTCGCGTAGCTTGTGAGACATTAGTGTCTAATGGTTTTTGTGTAATTGCAGGCGAATTAAAAACAACGGCTTACGCCCCGATGCAAGAGATTGCAAGAAAAGTAATCCAAGAGATTGGATATACAGACGCGCAATATGGCTTTGACTATAGAGCGGCGGCTGTTTTAAATGGAATTGGTGAACAATCTCCTGATATTAATCAGGGCGTTGATCAAGCCGACGGTCAGATTGGCGCCGGAGATCAAGGGCTTATGTTCGGATACGCTTGTCGCGAAACCGACGTTCTCATGCCTTTGCCTATTTATTTGGCTCATCGTTTAACGCAACGTTTGGCGTATGTGAGAAAAGAGGGGATAGTTCCTTATCTCCGTCCTGATGGAAAAGCGCAAATCAGCGTTAAATATGTTGGTGACAAGCCGGTATCGGTTCAAACAGTTGTTATCTCTACTCAGCATCATGATGGAATTTCTCAAGAACAGATTCATCAAGATATGATACAAGAGGTAATCAAAGAAGTTATTCCAGCTGATATGATGGATGAAAATACAATCTTTCATATAAATCCAACTGGTAAATTCGTAATCGGTGGACCACAAGGCGACGCTGGACTGACGGGTCGCAAGATAATAGTGGACACGTACGGTGGAAGCTGTCCTCATGGCGGTGGAGCGTTCTCGGGAAAAGATCCTACCAAGGTAGACAGAAGCGCCGCCTACGCCGCTCGCCATGTCGCCAAAAATCTCGTCGCCTCTGGCGCCTGCGACAAAGCGACCATCCAAGTCGCGTACGCGATCGGCGTGGTTCAACCAGTTTCAATAATGGTCGACACTCATGGCACGGGAAAAGTTTCTGAGGATAAGATAGAAGCTTGCGTAAAAGAACTTTTTGACCTTTCTCCCGCTGGAATTATTAAATCATTGGATTTATTAAAACCAATTTACAGAAGAACGGCGGCTTATGGTCACTTCGGTCGTGAAGAAGAGGGTTTCACCTGGGAACTAACAAATAGAGTTGATGAAATTAAAGAGTATTTAGCTCTTTAAAAAATCTTAGTAAAATGTGTAACACTTTCGTATGTTTTATTAGAAGCTAGATAATTTTAGCTATATTTAAAATACTAAAGTGTATAGTACACTATTAAATTTTAGGAGAAGACAATGTCAGTAATAATTAATGATACATGTATTAACTGTGGAGCTTGCATAGATGAGTGTCCAGTAGAAGCAATCGTGGATGAGGATGATAATCCAACAGGTGAAGAAATTTATTACGTGTATGGTAATAAGTGTGTTGAGTGCGTAGGTCATCATGATGAACCAGCTTGCGCGACTGCATGTCCTACTGAGGGCTGTATCACTTGGGATGAAATCGGTGAAAGCTCTGAGCATAGAGAAGACATCACTAGTGAACAACGTTCAAACAAAGAACCAGTTATAGAATAGTTCTTGTAGTTGGAATGCTTTTTGGCATTCCAATTCTCTCTTGTCGCGACCTTCGTTTTCTTCAAATATCAAAAAACATAATTTTTAAACAACAATCAATCTTTATTTAGGTATAATTCCGTCCTAATTTTATATTTTCAGAGGAGATTTGATGGAAAGAACACTATCAATAATCAAACCAGACGCAGTTGCAAAAGGTGTTATAGGCAAAATTTTAGACAGATTTGAAAGCAATGGACTTAAACTTGCCGCTACAAGAAAGATGCAACTTTCTCGCGCAGACGCGGAAGCTTTTTACGCGGTTCATGCGGAACGCCCTTTTTTCAATGACTTAGTTGATTTTATGATCAGTGGTCCAGTTGTCGTTTCAGTTTTAGAAGGTGAAAACGCAATGCAGATTAACCGTGATTTAATGGGTGCTACTAATCCTAAAGAAGCTGAAGCTGGCACAATACGCGCAGATTTCGCCGAAAACATAGACGCAAACGCCGTTCATGGAAGTGATTCAGTTGAAAACGCGGCTATAGAAATAGCGTTTTTCTTTTCTCAAAGAGAACTTTCGTAAGTTATAATCTTGAGAACGACTCTTAGAAAGATTACTAAAACGCCTTTAGATTTTGAAGTTAAATTAAATAAAATAATTTTTAAAGGTACTTTAGAGTACCATTCAGGTAAATTAATTTTGCTCAAAGCTGAACTAAGCGGTTCGCTAGATAGAGCTTGTGATATATGCGCGGAAGATTTTGATATGTCTATAGATGAAGAAGTTGAATTTTTTATCTCAGATGGTATTTATGAAGATGACAATAATCTTGAGCTAGACGTTATAGAGTCTTTAAACGGCGTAGTTGATATTGAAGAAGTTTTAGCTTCTGAAATAGAACTCATTAAAAGTGATTATCACAGTTGTGATAATTGTAAAAATTCTTAAAAAATCATTTCTTAAATGAGATGAAGTAAGATTAACTCTCCATGGAGTGGAGAAAATAACAAAAGGATAGAAATTATGGCAGTACCTAAAAGAAGAGTATCTCATTCTCGTTCAGCGAAAAGAAGAACTCATTACAAAATAACTTTAGCTAAACCAGTTAAAGACAAAGACGGAACGTATAGATTACCTCACCACATCAACCCGACTACGGGCGAGTATAAATAGTCAATGATAAAGATTGCTATAGACGCAATGGGCGGGGACTTCGGTCCTGAGCCAATTATCAAGGGCTGTGTAATTGCTTTAAAGAAACAACGCTTCATACCTATTTTAGTTGGGAAAAAATCAGAAATTTTACCTATGTTACCGAAAAGTTATAGAGATAAGATTTCTATAGTGGACACTGGCGACGTTATTTCGATGAGCGATCATGCGACTGACGCCGTTAAAAGAAAAGAGAGTACAATCTACAAAGCGATGGAATTAGTCAGAAATGGCGAAGCCGACGCAGTTGTCTCCGCTGGTCATAGTGGAGCCACGATGACGTTAGCGACTCTTAGACTTGGTCGACTTCAAGGCGTCTCCCGTCCAGCTTTGGTTACTCTTATGCCGACGAAAACCGGTGGTAAATCAATAATCTTGGACGTTGGAGCGAACGTAGACTCAAAACCAGAGCATTTAGCCCAATTTGCCGTAATGGGTGGTTGTTACGCGGAAGATTTACTAAAAGTAAAAATCCCAAGCATAGGACTTCTCGCTAATGGCGAAGAAGAGTCTAAGGGCAATGAAGTAACAAAAGCCGCGTTTAAGTTGCTTCATGGATACAAAGGCTTCAAGGGAAACGTTGAAGGAAGCGACATATTTAATGGAACTTGCGACGTTATTACTTGCGATGGTTTTATTGGAAACTTAGTTTTAAAAACAAGTGAAGGCGTAGCCTCTACAATTAGCTCACTTATAAAAGATTACATAAGAAAATCTCCCATATCGATTACAGGCGCGCTTTTAATGAGAAAAGTTTTTAAACTTCTTAAAAAGCAGATTGATTACGCAGAAGTGGGTGGCGCTCCACTTATTGGAATTAAAGGTTGTGTTATTGTCGCTCATGGCAAAAGTAATCCAAGAGCGATAGAAAATGCAATATATCAAGCGATTAACTATGTTGATACGGGTGTAAACGAACATATAATTTCTCGTCTTGAAGTTTTGAAACAAAAGGAATCTTAATGACTTACGCTGCTTTTCGTTCTATTGGAGCTTACGTTCCAGAGAAAATTTTAACAAATGAAGATTTATCGAAAATGGTTGATACTTCTGATGAGTGGATTGTTCAGAGAACAGGAATAAAAGAACGACGCATTGCGGCAAAAGATGAAAGAACAAGCGACATGGGCGTTGAAGCCGCTAAACTCGCGATAGAGAGAAGCGGTTTGAAATTGGAAGAGATAGACATGGTGATTTGCGCCACTATTTCTCCCGATTACTTTAACATGCCATCAACGGCAACAATAATTTCAACGAAACTTGGACTTGGAAATATAACGGCGTTTGACATATCCGCGGCTTGTACGGGATTCGTTTACATTATTTCAATCGCCAAAGCCTTTATAGAATCGGGAATGAAAAAAAACGTGCTTATTATAGGCGCTGAAAAATTATCCGCTATTACCGATTATACGGATAGAGGCACTTGTATTTTGTTCGGTGACGGAGCTGGAGCCGCCATAATATCCGCGACTGACAATAAAGATGAAGCGATTATAGACGTGCATACCGGTTCTGATGGAAAATACGCGGATTTACTTATGACTCCAAACGGAGGGACAGGTTCTCCTCATGATTCCATAGGTCAAGAAGCTGGAGCTTGTTTTATGCAAATGAAAGGCAATGAAACTTTTAAAGTTGCCGTTCGCACTTTAACGAAAGACGTTAAAGAAATTTTAGCCGAGAACAACATAAGCAGTGATGAGGTAAAACACTTCGTACCGCATCAAGCTAATTATCGTATCATTAAAGCCGTTGGCGACGCTCTCAAGATGAGAGACGACCAAGTGGTCTTAACCGTTGAGAAATTTGGAAACACGTCAGGCGCGTCAATTCCCATGGCTATAAATGACATTTATGAAAGTGGAAAATTGAAAGCTGGCGAGTTAATGCTGCTAGACGCTTTTGGCGGTGGCTTAACATGGGGTTCTGCGCTCATTCCTTTTTCACCCGTAAAATAACGTATTCACTCAATTTTATAAAATTGAGTGAATATATTTATGGATAAACTATCTTTTCTGCAAAGCGTTAAAAATATTTTTATGAAAATCCTCTTTGTTGGGAAGCTCTAAATTCGATTCTCTTAATTTTTCTCCCCACATTGGATTAGGAAAATAACTATCTTCTTTAAATCTAGCCATGACATGTATATGAACGCGAGGAAGCATGTTCGCGAATGACGCCATGTTGATTTTTTCAGGTTTGTAATAACTTCTCATCTCATGCTCAACAACGTCATAAACTTCCCATAGTCTGACCCTTAGCTTTTTTGGTAGATCGCCAAGTTCTTTGTATGGTTGTTTTGTAAATATTTTCAACCAAGGAATTTCACTTTTTTCTTCCTCTATGGAGATTTCTGAATCTTCATAGACAATTAAATTATGCATAATAGCCTCTTTTTGAAAATTATAACAAGTTTATGAATTTTTTTTATGAATGTAAGGGAAAAATATAATTATTTGCAAATTTTTGGTGAATAAATTCTATTTATTCACCATGTTTTAAGATAGACTAGTCTTTGTTGCCTCTGTATCCACCGCTACTTCTGCCACCGCTTCTATTTCTATCTCCACCAGTGTTGCCGCCAGAAGAGTTTCTGTCTCCGCCTGAACGATTGCGATCACGACTTCCGCCGCCAGCGCTTCCTCCAGCCGAATTGCTTTTGTTTCCACGGTAACCGCCACCGCCACCTTTGCTGAAGCCACCTCGACCACGATTTCCACCGCCGCGTTGAGCCGCTCTAGCTAAAATGTCATCAATTCTATCAGCCGCAATACCGATATTGTTTGGACCTTTTATGTCTTGTTTGTCTAAAATCATAGAGATTAGTTTAAACATAATGGTTTCTTCGTCAATGTCTTGTTTTAATCTATCTAAAACTTTGTGCGCTTCATCATAAATATGTTGATCTTCTATGGTTTTAACCATGGTTTCCACGGTAGAAACGCGTAAATCGTTTTTACTTGGAACAAAAGCATGGTTCATTGTGCTTCCAACTTTTTGCTTTATTCGTTGCAACTCTTTGAACTCTAATGGAGTTAAAAGAGTTATAGCTTTACCTTTAGTTCCCGCGCGCCCAGTTCTTCCGATACGGTGAACGTAAGATTCTGGATCAAAAGGAATATGGTAGTTAAATACATGAGAAATATTGTCAACATGAATGCCACGAGCGGCAACGTCCGTTGCAACTAAAACTTTTACGGAGTTTGACTTGAAACCTTTAATTACTGTTTCACGTTGGCGTTGCTCCATATCTCCATGAAGACCATTCGCTAAATAACCAGCGTTTGAAAGAACGTTGCTTAGTCTATCAACTTCGCTTTTAGTTCTGCAAAACACTATTGATTTTTTAGTGATTTCTGAATCCATAAGACGGATAATCGCGTCATCTCGCTCATGTTCGTCAATTACGTAATAAAGTTGTTCGATGTCAGAGTTTGTCGTCTCGCCTTTAGTGATTGAAACAAACGCCGGATTATTCAAAATTCTACTTGCGAGAGTTTTGATTGGTTGTGGCATAGTCGCTGAGAAAAGTAGCGTTTGACGGTTTGTTGGAAGATAAGAAAATATTTCATTAATATCATCCAAAAATCCCATGTCAAGCATCTCATCCGCTTCATCCAAAACAACTATGCTTGGCGCGAAATCTTTAATCATATTGCGTTTAAGAATGTCCAAAAGACGACCAGGCGTCGCAACTACGACGCTAGCTCCACGATTGATCAAATCTAGTTGACGAGTGTACGAGCTACCGCCATAAACCGTTACCGTTTTAGCGTTGATGTTTCTACCGTATTTGAAAATTTCATCGCTTACTTGCGTCGCAAGTTCACGAGTTGGCGTTATTACTAACATCTCAACCGTGCCATCCATCTTCATGTTGTTGAGAGCTGGGAGACTAAACGCCGCAGTTTTTCCTGTTCCGGTGTGCGCCTGACCAACCATGTCGCGACCTTGTAAAACTATTGGAATCGCTTCAGCTTGAATAGGGGAGGGAACTGTAAAACCAGCGTACTTAATACTTTGTAGTATTTCTTGTTTTAAACCTAAGTCATCAAACATGATAGTAGGTTTTTCTACTTTTATTTCTTCTTTTTGTGCATTTTCTTGCATCATAATCCTTTTATCCAAATAATTTATTATTTGGGCAATCACAAGGAGATGATACGAGAACGCCTTTAAAGAGGTACAAATAATACCTTCTCCCTGAAATCTAAGTGGAATTATAGCTGAAAATACCTAAGTTTACATTAAAGTTATATATATTATTAATTACTTAAGTTTATAATGCTACAAAAAGAACTAAAAGTTTTTTATTTTGTCATATATAATAGGATGATTGCACAAATATTGTATAATCCATCCAACAGACATGAGGGATTATTTATGGCATTTGATTTATATTTCATTTCAACTATAGTGAGTTTATTGCTTTTTTTAGCGACGCTTTTTTTGTTTTTAAGACAAAAAGAGATTAGTGAAAATCGTTTAATCGTTTTAGCGGATTTAAACGAGAAAAGCATGACGTTGGAAGAAGAGAAAAGAGAGTACGAAGAAGCTAAAAACAATCTAGAGATAAAATACGCCATTTTAAACACTCGTTATGAAGAGGAGAGAAAATCGGCTAGTGAGAAACTAGCCGTTTTAAAAGACGCCAAAGACGAGCTTTCAAACGAGTTTAGACTTTTGGCGAATAAAATATTTGAGGACAAGTCAAAACAGTTTAGCTCTTCAAACAAAGAACAGCTTGAGCTTCTTCTTAAACCATTTCGTGAACAGATAACAAATTTTTCACAAGAGGCGAAAGAACAATTTAACACGGAGTTAATAGATAGACATTTGCTAAAAGACGAGTTGCTTCGCTTAAGAGACATGAACTCTCAACTCTCTCAGGACGCGGTCAACTTAACAAAAGCGCTTAAAGGGGAGAACAAGACTCAGGGGAATTGGGGCGAGTTGGTTTTAGAAAACATTTTGGAGCAGTCAGGTCTAAGATCTGGCGTGGAATATGAGCTTCAAGCCACATTGAAATCACAAGATGGCAAGAGTTACAGACCAGACGTAATCATTCATATGCCTCAACATCGTGATATTATAGTGGATTCAAAAGTTTCTCTTGTGGCTTACGAAAGGTTTATTAGCGCAAACGAGCAAGTTTTAAAAGATATGGCGTTAAAAGAACATATTATGAGCATATCGTCTCATGTCAAAGAGTTAAGCGCTAAGAAATATGAAAAATTAGAGGGCGTCAACACTTTAGATTTCGTACTTTTGTTTATGCCAATCGAAGGGGCTTTTTTGTTAGCTTTGGAACAAGATGGCCAGTTTTTTAAGAACGCTTATGAGAGCAATATTTTAGTTGTTTCTCCATCAACTCTTTTGGTGACTCTTAGAACGATAGAACATATTTGGAGAACCCAGCGTCAAGAAGAGCATGCCAATAAGATAGCCGATGAAGCGGAAGCCATGTATGACAAATTAGTTTTGTTCGTCGATGAAATGACAAAGATTGGCGTATCTCTGCAAAAAGCGCAAGACTCTTACGACATCGCGATAAATCGATTGAAAACAGGAAAAGGCAACATTATAAAACGAGCCGAAAATATCGTTTCTCTTGGAATAAAGCCCAAAAAAGAGTTGTCGATTGTGAGTGAGGTAGAGTTGTGAGAGTAAACGAAAAGAAAATAATCCCATATTTAATAGTGATGGTTCCGCTTGTTTTTGCACTAGGCGCGGGGTACCTTATGAGTACTTTTTATCTGCAAAAAATCACAGCGCTTTTCAATGCCTCAAAAGAGAAATCCGTTAGTGAAACATTATCCGCAAAAAAAGAAAAAAGCGAACTTTACTCAAAAGGGATAATCTCGCTGTTTGACAATCAAGCCAATCTTATAGACGCAAATATAGAAAAAGAGCTGAAGTCAAGGATTGACGCAGCTTATGAAAACGCTAGATTCATATATGAAAAATACAAAGACGTAAAATCCGAATCAGACGTCAAAGAGAGAATAGTGGACGCTTTGAGTCATATGAAGCATGAAGAGCATGAAAACGTTATCTTTATAACGGACTATAAAGGCAACTCGATACTTTTAGGGAATCAGGATATGGACAAAGATAATTTAGTCTCTTACATAGACGCGGATTATCGCTCAATCGTGTTGGAAGAGATACAAAGGGTGAGACGACGCAAAGAAGGTTTTATAAAATCCACTCATGCTCTCAACCAAGAAAAAGAGATTATCTTAGTGAAAGATTTGGACGCTTACGGGTGGTTTATTGGCAGCGCCATCACAATAAAAGATGAAAGAACTCAACTTAAAGCTAGACTTGTAGATACTCTTAAAAGCGCGCCCGTTGACAATGATGATTTCACTCTTTTGTTTGATGAAAACCCTGAAGTTTATCCCTTGTTAAAATCAAACGCCAGCTTAGGAGACAATGAGTTGCGCATCATCAAAAACGCGCTCTCTCCTCAAAGCGTTTGGCATGAAAACATAATAAACGATTATTACTAC
>CALDOC010000265.1 GCA_937914675.1 uncultured Sulfurimonas sp. | reverse complement strand
AATGAAAAAGTTGTTATTGTTGGGTGTGGCTTGAGTTATGGATTTATTTGGGTTCAATTCTTTTATGAATATTTCCTTCCGATATGCTTGCGGTCGTATTTACTATTTTATTGATTGTAGTGGTAATACGTCTCGCTATTAGAAAACTTATAATGATGGACGCTATCAAACCAAGTACGGAAATGATAATTAATTCTACCATCAAACGTTTAATCGGCTCCATGATTTCTTCAGTGTCTTTTTTAACCACTATTCCTATATTTAAAGGTTCAAAGTAATGCACTGACGAGACAACGCGAACGTCTCTATAGTCGAGTTCATTTTCTACTATTTCATCAGCTTTGTTCTTAAGCGCCAATCTCATGGGAACAGCTTGCATTGTTTGAGAAGGCGAAATCACTAATACGGTTTTTGAAAACCTTAGCGGTGAAAAAAGAACAATATTTTTATTTTCATTATATGCGCCCAATAACGTTTCTCCTGTTTTGCCAAGGCTACTTCTTTGCTCTAATATCTCGTACAATTCATCAATATTGAGATAAAATACGCTTACTCCTACGAATGTATTATTATTAAATATTGGCGCGCCCGTACGTAATATTGGTTTTTTGTCGTCATTTGTAAAGCTCAGTTGCGAATACATTCCATTTTTCGCTTTATTAAACATATCAAAATAGAAATTATTTTCAGTTGCGCGATTGCTCTTTGAGGCAACAATTTTACCTTTTGCGTCTAAAATTATAATATCTTTAATTACTCCATTGTTTGGATATGAAGAATCAATAATTGCTTTGATCGTAGTAAGTATCTCTTCGTTTGGCTCATTAATATGATTTTCAAGAGTTTTTCTTAAGAGTACGCGACTGTTAAATATATAAACCTCTTTTTCTTCCGCTTTGAGGTATTGAAGTATTCTTTGTTTTGTAATATGTCCAAATGACTGTATGTGTTCAATGGAAAGTTCTCTAATGTTTGCTTTTGTATTTTCTATATTGAAGTAACTTATT
>CALDOC010000264.1 GCA_937914675.1 uncultured Sulfurimonas sp. | reverse complement strand
GCATTAACAATTCCCGATAAACCAAATAGCCCAAAGCAAAAATATATAGCAATAAAATATTTTAGACAAAATATGTCTAAATACTAAGATATAATAACTGCATTAAAAACATATATTTAGGATAAAAAAAATGGCGACAAACCCACAAGCAAGAGTATTGGAACTATTAAAAAGATTTAACCATGGTCAAAAAGTATGCATAGAATCCTTAGAGAACGACACCATGTGGTATGGAAAAAGTGAAAAAACAATAAGAAGAGACCTTGACGTTATAAAAGAGTACTTTCCAGATAGTTTTGAGCTAATCCGTGGCGGTAAAGGTGAAAAGGGCTGCTACAAAGCTATCACAAAAGATGTCTTCAACAACTTTATGGATAAAGACACGATTGCTTTAATGGTGCAGACTTTTAATATCGCTCAGAGAAACAATGTGCTAGAGGGCATAGATATTAGTGAAGCCGATAAAAAAATCATAGAAGCTAAGATAAAAAAATCTAAAGAGTGCTACGAGTTTATCACCAAACCTTATGAAAGTAAGAAAAATGACGTTGCACTCTTAAAAGACATTGAGAGAGCCATAAACTGGAAAAGATACACAACCTTGACATACAAGGTCGGCGATGAATATAAGGAGTATATAGTTAAACCCTATAAGATTGTATTTATGAATGAGAACTTTTACTTGGCATGTGAAAATACAAGCGAAGAATTTTTATTTACCATCTTTAGACTTTCAAATATTGAAAAAATAAATCTTCATACCAAAACTTTTCACACTAATCCTGATATAGAATCATTTATAAAACAGATGCAGACGCCGTTCGCCAAATATACGCCTAACTTTAGACTGCACTTAATAGATGTAGTTGTCGAGATAGACAGTTCTAAAGCTAAATTTTTTAAAGCCAAGAAATTTCTACCTTCTCAAAATACAATTGAACAAAAAGATGATGGCAGTTTAGTGATTTCTTTTAAAGTTACGCAAGATATGGAAGTAGAAGAGCTTATAAAAAAATGGCTCCCATTTATGAAAGTAATTACGCCATTGTCTTTAAAACAAAAAATAGAAGATGATTTAAAATTATATTTGGGAGTGTAATCAAATTCTTTATGTCAATTATAGAAGATGGCTTACAAAAAAAGCTTCTGAATTTATTAGCGCTACTTAAAGGGATGATATCAACATGCAATCGCAAATATACCATATAACGTCTGCCATTCTAAAAGATAAAAGTTATGTCCAGCTGATGCGTTTAGATACAAGGAATTGTTATTATTGGAGTGACGATTGGAGCGAAGAGTTTTATATTGAGTTAGCTAGAGCTGGCTTTATCAGTACGACTCATGGCACTAAAGATGGCTTGGTTCTGCTTCCGGAACTTCAATATGATTACGCGGTATTAGATTTTGACAAACTTCATCTATCCAAAAAAGTAAAAAAACTCATGCATGAAAATAGTTATGAGATCTGCATAAATAGTAGGTTTAACGAGGTTCTCGAGAGGTTTTCCAATCAACATAAATACAATTGGCTAAAAGCAGAGTATGCGGAGCTATTAAAAAACCTACATGCGAGTAATGATGAAACGCGTAATTTTAAAATTGTATCGTTTGAACTAGTTTGTCAAAAGTCAGGTGAGTTGATTGCTGGTGAAGTTGGCTATATCATAGGAAAAACATATACGAGTCTGAGCGGTTTTAGCTCAAGAGAGAAAAAGTACGCCAACTACGGAACTCTGCAGCTTGTTTTGTTGGCAAATTATCTAAAAAATAATGATTTTGAATTTTGGAACTTAGGTCATCCTCATATGGAGTACAAACAGAGACTTGGATGCGTAACGCATAGCAGGCTTGAGTTTTTAACAAGATGGGACAAAGCTGTTCAGTGACAAAAATTTTAAATAGCTATAAAGGAGCGAGTAAATGAGCTGGAAACCAAAAACACCCTATCTTACAACCGATGGCATAGTCGAGATATATAACGCCTCCGAGGACTTTATAGGCATAGTTTTAATACAGAGAAAAAACACTCCTCTTGGTTTGGCGCTTCCCGGTGGGTTTGTTGATATTGGAGAAAGCGTTGAAGACGCGGTGTCAAGAGAGATGAAAGAAGAGATATCTCTTGACGTAGAGATTAAAGAACTCTTTGGAGTATATTCTGATCCTACTCGCGATAAACGATTTCACACCGCTTCAGTCGTCTATGTGTGTAAAGCTTATGGAACTCCAATTGGAGCCGATGACGCTAAAGAAGCGATGGTGGTAAGGTTGGAAGATTTGGAGTTAGACGATCTTGTATTTGATCATGGGAGCATCTTAAAAGATTATCTTCGCAA
>CALDOC010000263.1 GCA_937914675.1 uncultured Sulfurimonas sp. | reverse complement strand
TGCTTAAGCAAAGCTTATTCCACTCCTTTAAAATATCGCGTTTTTTTGACTTACGTTATATTCTCTTCCATCAAAAAATGTTACAATAAACAATAAACAATGAGGATTTACGATTTGAATGTAAAAATAAGAACTTTTTTTATTGCGTTAAACATTTTTCTTTTGGTCATTGCGGGTTTTTCCGCCAGTTACTTGTTTTCTTTGCGCGAGTATAGCGTCAAACTCAAAGATATGGAGAGCCAAAGATACGCCTTGACGCAAAAGGCCGATGAGCTTAGACGCAGCGCCGACGACCTCACTAGATTCGCCCGAACTTACGCGAACACTTTGGACGAAACGTACAAAGCGAACTATTTTAAGATTTTAGACATTCGTAACGCAAAAGCGCCAAGGCCTCGAGACTATGAGGGAATTTATTGGGATTTAACGCCGAGTCAAAGAGCGCTGAGGCATCCCCTAGGGAATTCAACGTCTATTAAAGAAGAGATGAAAAAACTTCCATATACGCGATACGAATACGAAAAGTTTCTCGAATCAGAAGCGAATTCAAACGGCCTGACAAAGTTGGAGATAGAAGCTTTTAACGCGCTTGCGAAGCTCGACAAAGACGTAATTGACGGGAGCGCCGAACAATTTCCAGCCAATCAAATTTTGGCGATAAGGATTCTAAACTCGCAAGCGTACCACGAGGCGAAAGAAAAAATCATGTTGCCCTTGGACGAGTTGTTGTTTTCAATCAAAGAAAGGACCCAAAAATCCATAAAACAACGCGACGACAACCTTGAAAACGCGTTTAACGCTCTGTTCGCTTTATTATTTTTTGGCGCGTTGGCGTTCATTGTCGTCATATTCGCCATCAATAAAAAAATTCTCTCGCCCATCTCCAACTTGACGAGAACGATTCTGTCGTTCAAACAAGGCGAAGACTACTCGACCAAGGCGAAATACTATGACGATGAAATAGGATTGATGTCCAAACATTTTTTAGAGATGAAAAAAAAGCAAGACGAAAATCACGCCATTATAAACAAATTGGGGCAAACGGATCCGTTGACCAACACACTCAACAGAAGAGCTTTTTTCGATATTTCCGAACGCTTGATAAGGCTCCTAAATAGGTCTGAGGGGAACTTGTCGCTAATGATACTAGACATTGATTTTTTCAAAAAAATCAA
>CALDOC010000262.1 GCA_937914675.1 uncultured Sulfurimonas sp. | reverse complement strand
TCCAATCGGAGTCTTGAGAAGAGTGATAATGATCGCGCTGAAAATCATTCCGGCGATTAACAGTTTTTTACTACCGTTTTGGGCGAAATAACGTCCAAGCAAAACACTCGCGCTTATGTACGCGATGCCCGCCCATTGGGCGTTCGCGTGCTTAAAGGCGGCGAAGTAACTAAAAAACAGTATGACGAAGAGAAATGGCAAAAGCAAATAAACCTTTTTTCTTTCGAACCTGTTTTTGTCTTTAATGATGAAATAAACAAGGGGCGCTATGTAAAATGGATGAAAAAGTATGATCTGCGCGCCCAAAAAGTTGAAGAAACTTTTTGGATTAAACACTTTTTCTTCTGCGATTCCATGATTGAGTTGAAACGTGAACGATATGAAATCGTTTTGATAATTCCAGTATAAAACCGGTGAAAATACCAAAATGACGATCGCCGCGGCGATATAAAAGTACTTCTCTTTGAGCGTTTCTCTTTTATAAATCATCACGTAAATCAAAAGGGTGAATATGACGAGTATTCCAGGGTATTTTGAGAGAATCATGGCTCCCGCCGAAAGGCCCATGAGCAGCGCGTACTTTTTGTCGTCCTCTTCGAGATAAACGTACGCCGAGTACAAGAAAAGCGAAGTGAAAAACATGAGTGGAATGTCGGGCGTCATGAGAGTGGAGGCGGCGATGGTTAAAACGCTGCTGATGAAAATGTAAAAGGTGTAAATGGCGGCGCGTTCGTCAAATATTTTTTTGGCTAAAGCGTACAAAACGTAAGCGGTTCCAGAAACAAACAAAACGGCGCCCAATCGCACGAAAAATGGGTCGTCGCTAAAAAGCGTTGTGAGTTTTATGATATAAGCGACCATCGGAGGATGGTCAAAGTATGAAAAATCAAGTTTTTTCGACCATAACCAGTAGTAGTTTTCGTCCGAATAAAAAGGAATGTATTTGTTGCTTATGGCGTTGAAAATCGTGTAAAACAGTAAAACGTATTTTTCTCTGGCGTTCATCTCTATCCTCTTAAAATATCGTTTTTGTGAAATCTTAAAACAATTACTTTAAGAAGCGCTTCGATAAATATCTTTTTCGACATTTTGGATTTTCCCGCCACCCTGTCTTCAAAAATGATTGGAATCTCTTTGACTCTAAAGCCCATTATGGAAGCCCTGTAGTTCATCTCTATTTGAAAAGCGTAACCAGTCGTGATGAGTTTGTCCAAGTCAATGCTCTCCAATACTTCTCTTCTGAAACATTTGAACCCTCCCGTTGGGTCTTTTATGTCGATTCCCAAAATTGTTCTCGCGTAAAGGCCACCGCCGGAACTAATGAGTTTTCGAAAACGAGACCAATGAACGGAGCCTCCACCCTTCACGTATCTACTTCCGATGACGAGGTCGTTTTCTTTGATGTTTTCTAAAAATGAGTGGAGATATTTTGGGTCATGGGAGAGGTCGGCGTCCATCTCGATGACGTATTTGTACTCTTTGGAGAGCGCGCGTTTAAAACCCGCTATGTACGCTTTTCCTAGACCTTCTTTGTTTTCTCTTATCATCAAACTCAGTTGATCCTCATATTTGTTCGAGTCTATCATCTCTTGAACTTTTTGAAAAGTTTTGTCTGGAGAGTTGTCGTCGACGACGAGTACGTCAAGTCCCAAATTTAAAGAAAATATTTTTTCTAAAATAATTTCTATGTTTTCAATCTCATTATACGTGGGCATCACTATGACTGCGTCATTCATCTTCATCCTTTGATTTTGCGAAAATAATTAGATAACTGCCTAAAAAATTAAAGCCCATGGCGGTGAATATGCCAAGCAGCTGAGCCAAAATTTTTGTAAGGTTGTCATCGCCAAAGTTTAAAACAATAATGTTTAATACGAGCAGGTTGATAAAAAAACTTGAAAAATTTAGGATGAAATACTTTATAAACTTCTTTCTTGTTTTTGTATTATGTTCTTTAAAAGTCCACTTCTTATTTAACGTATAGTTTTGCGTGACGGCGATTAAAAAAGCCGAAACAGAAGCGACGTTATAGTTGGCGCCTAAAAAAGTCAAGACGCTAAAGATTGTTATGTTTGTAACGGAACCAAGAGCTCCGACAGAGCCAAATTTCACTATTTTGCTAATCATTAAAAATTGTATACTTCACATATACTCCTATACTTGTTCTCTTGTTTATTCTAATAAATAATTATAGCGTTGGAACATGAATTTAGCAAAATTTTGACTAAATTACTTTACGAATAAAGAGAACTTTGAGATAATCGCTCTCTTTGAAGTTTTCTAAAACTTTAAAATCTTTCGGGAGAGAGAAGCGTTCTTCAATCTTATACTTGATTTTCAACTCTTTAAACGCGGCGTTTACAAAATCGCGAAACGTCATCATGCTAAAGTTCGCGGAGTTTGTGGAAGCCACGATCACTCCTCCGGCGTTCGTTATCTGTATGACCTCTTTTAAAAGTTTCACGTAATCTTTGTTCGCGCTAAACGTGTGTTTTTTTGAACGGGCGAAACTAGGCGGGTCGACCACGACGATGTCAAAAAGCGCCTTTTTTCGCACCGCGTATTTGAAGTAGTTGAAGACGTCTTCGACTATGATGGTTTGTTTGGCGAGATTTATCTCGTTTATGGAGAATTGCTCTCGCGTTTTGGGCAAACTGCGTTTCGCCAAGTCGACGCTCGTAGTCTCTTTCGCTCCTCCTAGGGCGGCGAAAACCGAAAAAGCTCCGGTGTAGGAAAAAGTGTTGAGAACCGTTTTGCCCTTGGCGTACTTGTCCCTTATGGTTTTTCGCACCTCTCTTTGATCCAAAAAGACGCCGACCATCGCGCCGTCGTCCAGATATATCGCGAAGTTCGCGCCGTTCTCCTTGATTATCAGAGGTTCGGGGGCTTTCTCTCCACAAACGAAATCGTCATTTTCATCAAGATATTTGCCTTTGGCGTCAAAGCGTTTTTTCTGGTAAACGCCTTTGTACTCCACACATTGTTTGAGCGCTTGCAAAATTTCGGACTTTAGTTCGTATACGCCCAAACTGTACCAAGTGAGAAGATAATAGCCGTCAAAATAATCAATGCTCAAGCCGCCGACGCCATCGCCTTCGCCATTGAAGACTCTAAACGCGGTGGTCTCTTCATTTTCAAAAAATTCTTTTCTGTATTCTATGGCGTCTTTGATCTTTTTGACAAAATAATTGACGTCAATTTTCTCCTTTTCGTCCCAAGAGAGAACCCAGCCAAAGCCTTTGTTTTGAACGCCGTAGTACCCTTTCGCGACAAAGTTGTTTTGAGCGTCATGGAGGTTGAGCAGGGCGCCTTCATGTAAGACTTCGCTCCAATCAAGGACGGACTCTTTTGAAATCAAGGGATAGCCGTCTTTGAACTTTTGCGAAAATTCCGGTCTGAGCGTTAGATTTATTTCATCAAACATTTTTTAATCTCAAGTTTGTCGTACATCTGCAACATGTTCTTATAATCTTGATGGAGAGACACGTCTATGAGCGTGTCGTCGCCATCTAAAATTCTTAGCGCTTTTTGGACTTTTTCCTCTGTGAAAATGTCATACAAAGCGTTTTCATACTCTGCAAATTCCAACTCCAACTCTTCCATTCGAGCGATTTCCACCATGACGTGACCTAACTTATTTGCGCCGTATTCAAGGAGTTCAAGAGCTTCCTCGGTCTCACCAAGAAGGAGATGAATCTGCGCCTTGAATTCGCCCATGTTGAAATTGTTTTCAAATATTACGCCGACGTATTTTTCAACGTTGAGCGAATCTTCAAGAGATTCTATCTCAAAGAGAATCTCTTGCGGGTTGTAATCTTGGAAGTTTAGCACCATGTCGCGGATAAGTTTACCGTTGTTTTTGTTGTTGTAAATCAAATCTTCGATGGGATAAACTTCCGAAATGCTTGGAACTATCATCTGACATGAATAAAACCCGAGATAGTCATACTCTCTTAGATAACTCTCTTTTTTTATCTGTGTTAAGATGTTCATGAGAAAATCATACTCGTCTTTTGTTGAAGTTCCATGGTAGTCGCAAGCGGAGTATTGAAAACTTTTTTTGGAGCTCAAAAAGCCAAAGCCGAGCTTGCCATTGGAATCCACGAAGTGAGACTCTAGATTGAAACTGTCCGCGACGAGACTCATGTCGAACGTCGGCGTTTCAAAACTGTCGAGATTTTCAAGTGAACGACCCTGCATAAGCTCTGTCATGGTGCGTTCAAGCGAAACTTCCAAAATGGGATGCGCTCCAAAAGAGACGAATAGGGTCGAGTTTTTAGGGTTTATCAGAGAAATGGCGGTGACGGGAAACAAGCCGCCAAGCGAAGCGTCTAGCACCTCTACTATGTAGCCAAGTTTTCTAAGCGAAGTCACGTCGTCATGGACTTTAGAAAAACTTTCTACAATGGCGTCGGGAAATTTGGGAAGCGCGTAGCCGTTTTTGATAATCTCTATCTTCGCGTAGCGTTCGAAAATCTCGCTCAAAGCTTGCACCTGAGCTTCAAGGGGAGTGTTTCCAGTCGCCAAACCGTTGCTTACGTAGAGATTGCTCAAAACGTTTATGGGGATGTACGTCTTCTCTTTCGTGGAGTTTTTTACAAAGGGGAGGGCGACTATCTTGTCCGTGAAGTCGCTGTTGAAATCAACCAAATCCTCATCGCCAAGTTTACCCCTTGGATCGTAAATCTCTTTCAACTCGGCGTTTAAATATTCACCGCCAAATTCAAACGCCACTTCGTCGGGATAGTACTTTCTATTTGGCAGATGAAAGTCTATGAAAAAGTTGTTCGTTTGAAGTCTCTCGACGTACTCGCCCAAAGCGCTCGCCATGGAGGCCTCATGAAAGACTCCTTTGCCGTTGGAGTAGATGTGTCTTGGAGCTTCGAGTGAACTGAGGTTTATGGAAAAACAGTTTTCCAAGGGATGCTTTTGCTCGGAAAAATTCATCTCGCAACCAACGTCGGCTAGAGTGTTTTTCATCTTAAGGAGAGACTCTTCTAGCGAGGCGTCCTTAGACGGTAGTCTCATTTGGCTGGCACCCATTTGGCTTTTATGGCGGCTTTTTTGGCCGCTTTTAGTCTAACCGTTTTGTGTCGCGGTTTCTTCTTTTTCTCTTTTGTCTGTAAAGCGTAAGGAGTGGGCCTAAAACCCTCCATCTCCGCTTCTTCTATTTCGCCTCTCATCATATACTCTATGGTTGAAAACTTTTTTTCATCCTCCGGTTTGACGAACAAGACGCTTTGGCCTATCTCGTCGACGTAACGAAGACGCTTGAAATAACTCTGCTCTTCAAGAGGTAGGTCGAAATTTATCAATAGGCTTACGTTTTCTAAATCGAGCGAGAGTAAAATCATGTCGGTCGTGATGAGTACGTCAAACTTGCGGTCGTTAAAGCCTTTGGAAGCGGCTTGGAGTTGTTCGGCTCTATGATTGCCATGAGCCGCGACGGATTTTATCTCTTTGGCGTTGAGAAGTATGTTGAGCTCATCGGCCGCAAGTTTGCTATTTACGATCACTACAGTCTGTTGGTCGTCAATCTTTTGAAGATAGCTCTCAAGCATAGTCGCTTTGTCATGTTGCGCCACAAAATAAACGCTCTGCTTTGTGCGTTGTCCCATGCTTATGTTGTCGTAGTACTTTTTTTCTTTAGGTGATTGAGTTTCTTCAGACATGTAGTTTTTTCCTTAAATGTTTGCGAGAATTATATCTAAAAGCTTATTACGTTAACGTCGTCCCTTTGAGGGTTCAAATCTATTTGAGCATTAAATATTGACTGAGACAGTCTGTCAATAGAGTTGGCGCTATTTTGAAGAGTTAAGACTTGAGCGTAATATTTTGAGTGATATTGATTTGAAGTCCCTATATCTTTGTTGTTGAGATATTTTAGTGTTTTTTTGGATTGTATTAGATGATGTTTTGGTGGAGTCAAGGGGGATCGAACCCCTGACCTCGTCGCTGCCAGCGACGCGCTCTCCCAGCTGAGCTATGACCCCATGAGAAAATATAATTGGCATTGTAGCGAAAAAAAATTAAATTTCCTAACAAATTCAAAGTATTTTGTTGAAAAGTTAGTAAGCTTCCTCTCTCATCTTTCTAACTTCTAAAAAATAACTATGGCCCAAATAAATTACGTAAAACACCGACGCGAAAAATATTACAAAAGGTATGAGCGATATGAGATATAATCCTAACGTTTTGAGTCTTAGCGTGCTTGCGTGAAAAAACTTTATTCTGACGCCTTCGTCTCTTGCGCAGATCGTTGAAGCGACGTCGTAAATCATCATTTTATGAAAAAAGTAATAGAGCGGCAGGTTAAACGCCACTATGTTTAAAAGTGGGATAAAGTAAAAAGGGATGAGAACCAAAAATAGTAGAACCATGGTTATCGCCCATTTCAGAGTCAAAAAAAGCGCTTCGGCGACGTTTGAATGTCCTATCATTTCGACGTCGGGGTAATGTCTTCTCTGCAACTCTTTGAGGATGAGCGGGGTTAAAAAACCTATGACGATAAGAGCGACGAAGATGGAGAAATAGAGAGTTAAAAAACTTCCAATGGTGTAGACTAAAAACGTGGCTATCCATGAGGTTATGGCGCTGCTCATGAGAAACTTAATGAGAGCGGTGCCCTCTAGCGTGGCGGCAAAACTTTCCGTATGCGGAATGCCGTTTTCCATGGTTGTTTGCGTCGAGGAGACGTCCATGGAACCAAACTGCTCGAGTCCAGCTCCCGCCACTATAAAAAATAGGGCGTACATGATGAGCATGCTCAGCACGAAAGGCATGAGAGAGTACTTTATCATGCGAGACGTGAAGAGATCTTTGATACTTAGAGACAACGTACTGTTTTCACTATTCATTTACAGATTTTCCTCTATGATTTTTAGAGCTTTTTCTATGTCGGACGTTTCCATCTTTCCATATTTGTAAAACAACACTTTTCCACTTTTTGAGAAGATGATTATGTCGGAGTTGTCATCTTCTAGTTCCCACTCATGGACTAAAACGCTATTTTTGTCTTTTACGTAAATAGTGTCGGGAAACTCTTCTTGTTTTGATTTTAGGATGCCCTCAATGACAAAGTTTGGTTTCCATGTCGCGGCTAGATTGATGATCGCCAAGCTTCCATAATTGTTTCTGTCATATTTTTTCTCTTTTAACGCGGCGGAAAAATCCTCGTTTAAATCTTTTACGTCGGGGTCGACGTAAAACATTACGTAAACTTTGTTTTTTAGAGTTGAGGAATTCCACTCGGCTCCATCTTTTACGAGACCGCCGTTGTCATCGGATATACTGACGTTTTTGGGAGTTTTTCCAATAGTTATCGCGCTAAGGTTAAGCGCGAGGATTGAGGCCAAAAGAATTGTTTTTAGTTTCATAATTTACTCCAAAGTTTTTGATTTAGTTTTAACTCTTCGACTATGCCAGTAGCGAGATGAAGAGTGTCTACATATTCCATCGCTATTTTATACTTTAAAAGTGAATGAAAAACCGACGGTTCGAATAAGTCTTTGTTATACTCTATCGCCATGTAAATATTTCCGCCTATAAAAGATATGGAGACGGGATGGTTTGAACGCTTTTTAAAGTTGAGCAACTTGCTCATAAGGGAGTGAGACAATATGTATCGAGCTTCTATCTGGTCCGAAGAGTAGACCACAAACTCTTTTTCAAACTCGACGTTGTCCATTTTTACCAGTTCATGTCTACTCATGTTGTAAGATTGAAGCCAGTTGCCGACCAAGTCTCCAAAAGCGCTTTGCGCGCTATCGGGAAGCACGACGGTTTGGGCTTTAAAATTTTTGTTAAATTGCGAGACTATGAAAAGTCCTTGAAAGATTGTTTGCCAATGGGTGTTTCCTTTGGAATCTTTGTGCTTTTTTTGCGCATGAAAGTCGGAAAACTGTATGGGAACGTTGTCTATTTTCCCTGAAACGTAATCATTTCCATCCACCTTGTCCGGTTTGCTTGTAAAAATATTTGAACGAGCGAAGTGTTCGGCGGGCACATGAAGCTCTGGCGAGTAGACGAGATTTTTATCCAACTCGGATATAAGTGGTAAAATCACTTTGTCTTTAAACTCTTTCGTGTAATCTTTGATAAGATATTTGTAGAGTATCGCGCCGCCGGCCATGTAAACAAAAGCGCTAAAGACCAGAGCGTCAAAATTACCCGTGGCGCTAAAAATGGCTGACGTTATAAGTATGAGGGCGACTGTGTAGAGAACGGCGATCGTTATTATTCTATGACGAAGTTGTTGTCTCTCATGTTCTAGTTTTTCTAAAATGGGGTAGAGCTTTTTGTAGTAAAAATCCGTTAGTTCACTTGTTCTTTTCATAATGACTTCTAGTGAAAAAGCTCTTTAACGTTGACGTTGTTTCTCTCGCTTTGACTAATCTCAAAGACCTCTTTTGGTCGATAGTTCATAGCGGTCGCCATAAAGTTTGTAGGTATCTGCTCCAAGGCGTTGTTGTAGTCGGTTACGGCCTGATTGTAAGCGCGTCTTGCGGCTGAAATCTGCTCTTCGACCTCATTGAGAGTGTGTTGCAGGTGCATGACGTTTTCATTCGCTTTAAGCTCGGGATAGTTCTCAACCGCCACCATGATGGAGCCAAGCGCCGCGCTCATTTTCGCGTCTAGCGATATTTTGCGTTCATCGCTGATGTGTGGCTTATTCGCTTGCGCTCGAAGTTTTGTGACTTCTTCTAAGACGCTTTTCTCATGTTGCATATACTTACTGACGGACGCCACAAGATTTGGTATGAGGTCATAGCGCTTTTTAAGTTGCGTATCGACGCTGGCAAAGATGTTTTGGACTTGATTTTTTTTGGCGACAAGTGAGTTGTACATAAGTATCAATACAATCGCGAAGACTATAAGTATGATGAA
>CALDOC010000261.1 GCA_937914675.1 uncultured Sulfurimonas sp. | reverse complement strand
TCGCTCTACGTCCCTTTTGAGTGGGACAAGATGAAAGAGGGACAAATCAACATACGCAAAGACAAAGAGGATAAGTTTTACGTCGACATTGACCTAAAACTGGAGGAGTATGGAGAATTAAACGTCAAACTCTCTCTTTACGAGGAAAATCAGTTAAACATACAGATATACTCTGACAATTCTGAGTTTAAAGAACTTGTAAAAGAAAATATTCCCTCTCTACGTTCTTCCCTTATAGAAAACAACGTTACTCCAAGAGAAATTAGACTTTTAGATTCTAAAACGCCAAAAGTCGCTTCACCATACATGAGCGACGCAAAAAGAATAGATATTGGTTTTGAGGTTAAAGCATGAAAAAAGCGGCTGCGCTTAGATATGACACGAGCAAAGAAAACGCGCCTAGACTGCTTGCCAAGGGTGAAGGCGAAGTCGCAAACAACATCATAAAAATTGCCGAGTTACATAATTTGCCCATAAAAAAAGACGCGGACTTGATTGAACTTCTCTCCAAAGTCGAGATAGACAAAGAAGTTCCAGAAGCTTTATACAAAGCCGTGGCGGAAGTATTTAGTTTTATATACCAAACAACAAAAAAAGGAAAATAAATGGCTTTAGGGTTTTTCGCGGTATTTGACGACATCGCCTCTCTTCTCGACGACGCTGCCGCCATGAGCAAAGTGGCGACAAAAAAAACGGTAGGAATTTTAGGAGACGACTTAGCCGTAAACGCTCAAAAAGCGTCCGGCTTCGCCTCTTCAAGAGAACTCCCCGTTTTGTGGGCCATTACAAAAGGATCGTTTAGAAATAAAATAGTTATTTTGCCTATCGCATTTTTATTAAGCGCCTTTGCTTCATGGCTTATCATTCCGATCTTAATGCTTGGTGGAGTTTATCTTTCATATGAGGGCGTTGAAAAGATATTTGAATACTTTGTCCCTCATGAAACCAATAATCACATAGAAAATAGAATACTTACGGATGAAGAGATTTTAGAGATAGAAAAAGTCAAAGTCAAGGCCGCGATAGTGACGGACTCCATACTTTCCATAGAAATTGTCATCATGGCTCTAGGAACGGTGCTTGAACAATCTTTGCCCATTCAAATTGTAGCAGTAACCGTCGTCGCTATTCTCGCCACTATGGGAGTTTATGGAGTTGTTGCACTTCTAGTGCGCATGGATGATTTTGGATTTAAACTTATTGACTTCGCTAAAGATGAAAATTCTTTGATACATAAAATAGGATATTTTTTAGTCCAAGCGCTTCCTAAAGTTATAAAATTTTTGACAGTCGTTGGCACTCTTGCCATGCTTCTCGTAGCTGGTGGCATATTTGTTCACAACGTTCATCAGATACATGAATTTTTACATTTTTTACCTATTGTTCTTACCGAGTTGTTTGTTGGTTTAGTTCTTGGCGCTCTAGCTCTTGCCATACGAAAATCAATCTCCAAGTTCATTTAGCTTTTGAAGGTAGTTGTGTATATCAAAATAACCTATTAGCATCTCAAATATCATCCGCCAGAATAGTTCAGCGAAGATTATCATGACGATAAAACCAATCCACATGAGAGCATTGCTCTTCATGCGCGACTTCTTCAAAAGATAACTTTGAAAATACCATAAAACAATAGGTATACCAACCACGCCCGTGTAATAAAATAAAACTAAAACATTTGGCGATATAAACGTCTTAAAACTTAAAATATCCCACATGTACATCATCCTTTTATTATCGTCATTTTAGCATAATCCATTCGTAACGCTCTTCTTTTATTGATTTCTTAACTATTACATAGTAATATACCAGCAATAAACTAGTTTAAGGTGATTTATGGATTTTTTATTTAATACGAACGTTCAGTTTTTTATAGCTGCTTATTTAGTTGGGGGGATTCCTTTTGGTCTTTTACTCGCAAAAAAATTTGCCGGAGTCGATATAAAAGCAAGTGGATCTGGAAGCATTGGGGCGACAAACGTTTTACGCGTTGTAAAAGAATCAAACCCCGCTCTTGCAAAGAAATTAGGCGCGGCGACTTTAGCTCTTGACGCGATCAAAGGAGTGCTAGTTTTAGCCGTTGGCTATTATATGGGTCTAAGCGAGGCAACGCTTTGGGGTATTGCGGTATTAGCGGTTATTGGTCACTGTTTCTCTCCTTATTTAAACTTTGAAGGTGGAAAAGGAGTCGCTACTGGAATGGGAGTCATGATGTTTCTTTTACCTTTAGAGACGTTATTGGCGTTGGTCGTTTGGGGAGTTTTAGCCAAAACCCTTAAAATTTCTTCCATCTCTTCTCTGACTGGCGTTCTATCGCTTTTGGTCTCTAGTTTTTACATTCATCCAGAAATGAATCATGCGCCTGTCGTCCTTATTGTATTTATACTTTTTTACAAACACATTCCAAATATAATTCGTCTTTTTAAAGGCGAAGAGAAGCGCGTTTAATGACCATTCATGTCGAAGATTTAAAATTTCAATGCATAATTGGAATTTTAGATTTTGAGAGAACCATCATGCAAGACGTTATCGTGAATCTTAAAATTAAATATGACTTCAAAGGCGACTTTATCAATTACGCCACTATCGTTGATAAAATAAAATCCTTGATTATTGATAACAAATTTTTTCTCATTGAAGACGCTTTAAGCAGGATTTCCGATTCCTTGCATAAAGAGTATCCCCAAATCAGCGCGCTTTACCTCAAAATAACAAAGCCATCAATATTGCCCGACTGCAAGGTAAGCGTAAGTCGTCGATACAAATTCAATTCTTAATCTAATCTTCAAGTTTTTTTAAACAAAATTGAAAAAAACTTTAAACTAACCTAAAAGTATGATATAATTTCGCCAAAATATTCATATACAGGAAACAATTAATGCGCATTCTAATTATAGAAGATGAAGTTACGTTAAACAAAATGCTAGCGGAGGGACTAAAAGAATTTGGTTACCAAAGCGACGTAGTTGAAACACTTAAGGATGGTGAGTACTATCTCGATATCCGCAATTACGATTTAGTGCTTATGGATTGGATGCTTCCAGATGGAAATTCAGTTGATATCATAGGTGACATTAAATCAAAAACTCCTAAAACCGTAGTAGTCGTACTTTCCGCTAGAGATGACAACGAAAGTGAAATTGAAGCTCTTCGCTCTGGCGCTGACGACTATATCAGAAAACCATTTGATTTTGACGTACTTATAGCTCGCATTGAAGCGCGTTTACGTTTTGGCGGAAGCAACATCATCGAAATAGACGACTTAATTATAAATCCTGAAGAAGAAAAAATTACTTACAAAGAGCAAGAAATAGAACTTAAAGGGAAGCCTTTTGAAGTGCTTACTCACTTAGCTCGTCACCGTGATCAAATCGTTTCCAAAGAGCAACTTCTTGACGCAATCTGGGAAGAACCAGAATTGGTAACTCCAAACGTAATTGAAGTCGCGATTAATCAGATTAGACAAAAAATGGACAAACCGCTAGGAATCACTACGATTGAGACTGTTCGTCGTCGTGGTTATAGATTTTGTTTCCCAAAAGAATTAAACTAACCTCCTCTTTTTTCTCCCTACTCTGTGCATTGTCACAGAGTTAGCGCTATTACATATGGATTTTTTTGTTATAATAATGATACTTAACGCAAGGTCGTATCATGTTTTCAAAAAGAAGTATCAGAAAAAGCTTTATCATTCAGCTCATTTTTTCTTCGTTATCTTTAATTTTAATTTTTTCATCATTATTGTATTTTTACATACAAAACTCCATCTATGAAGAAAAACATCAAGAATTGATTCAATACGCCAAAAATGTGGCAACCAACAAATCAATAACGCAAATGGATGAGTACAAACATAATGACAATCTCCTAGAGTTAAAGCTGGAATTGGTTAACTTACAAACAAGTCATAAAAATTTGGATATGCACTTTTATGAAAGAACAAAAGAGAATCACACTTATCTTACTCTGCTATATCCCTTTAACGTAAGTGAAACAAGTTATTTAAAAATCACAAAAGAGATAACGCCCTTAAAAATATTATTGGGTAAAATACTGCACTATATATTCATCATAAACATAGCCGCTTTACTACTGGTTATCGTCTACGCCATCGCGCTTTCAAAGATGTTAATTTCTCCAGTTAAAACGCTAAACGCTAGACTCTCAAACATGAATGAACATCTTATGAAACCCATTCAAACCAAAGAACTGCCACAGGAGTTTCAACCTCTTGGAATTACTATAAATCACCTGATTTCAAGAATTCAGAATTTTGTTAAATATCAAAAGGAGTTATTTATAGGAACAGCGCATGAACTTAAAACTCCTCTTGCCGTCATAAAACTTAAAAATCAAGTGACTCTACTAAAAATAAGAACTCCCCAAGAGTATATAGACGCTCTTAAAACAACAAACAAGACTATTGACGAGATGAATATCATCGTGTCAAATATATTAAACGTCGGACGACAAGAAGGAGCGCAACTCGATAAGCCCGTTCAAGTTGACATTATTGAGATTTTAAAACAAAAAGCCAATGATTTTAAACTACTCGCCGCGAATGAAGATAAAACGTTATTAATGAGTTTTGAACCAAGTGGCTTTATGGCCATGCTTCAAGTTAGCCTGCTAAACCAAATAATACAAAACTTTTTACAAAACGCTCTTAAATTTACCCCCAAGGGAAAAACCGTTAAACTAATTAGCTCTCAGGATGACGTTGGACTTCTGATAGAAGTTATAGACGAGGGTTGCGGAATTGATGAAAGCGTAGATTTATTCGCGCCATTCAAACGTCAAGGCAATAAATCTGGCGTTGGTCTTGGTCTATTTTTAGCAAAAAGCGCGGCGGACGCGTTAGGAGCTAAAATAACTCTTAACAATAGAACGGATGGAATTGAAGGCACTGTGGCGTCACTTCAACTAAACTCCAAACTTTCTTGCATCTTACCTACAAAAAACCGATAATTCAAAAATAATAAAGGTTAGTTTTGCTATAAATCGTTCAGTTACAATATATTAACATAAGGTTTTTTTATGGCTCTAATTATAAATGATGAATGTATAGCATGTGATGCTTGTCG